>PARB01000025.1 GCA_002709505.1 Paracoccaceae bacterium
TAGCCCTCGACGGTGTACATCTCCAGGTCGGTCGCCAGCAGATAGTTGCAGCAATGCGTCTCTGCATAGGCGTGATCGACGAACATCTGGGCGTGATAGCGTTTTCCCATCAGCCGGCCCTGCATGTCGACGATACAGGTCAGCACAGTATCGATTTCGCCGTCGGCGACGGCCCGCTTCAGGGCGTCAAAGGTGAGATTGCCAGCCATGGGATCCATCGGTCTCGTTTGAGCGGAAAAGAAGCGGTCCGCACGCCTTTGTGCGGACCGCAGATCCTGGACCGGACCCGCAGGCGCGGGTCCGGCAAGCACGATCAGGTATAGCGGTAGGGCCGACCGGCCTTCTGCATGTCCTTGTTGTACTTCTTGAAGATCTCGACGACCTTGGCCTTGGTCTCGGACTCGGCCGCGATCTCGTCCCAGAACACCATGGCGGCGTCCTCGACCGTCTGCCATTCGTCATCGGGAATGGAGGTCAGCTGCATCTTGGTGCCGTTGACGCGCAAGGACGCCTCGCCGCCCCAGTACCACCACTGGCGATAGTAGTGTGACGCATCCATGGCGAGCTGGAGCATGGTCTTGAGGTGATCGGGCAGCTCGTTCCACTTCTCCATGTTGGCGAAGAAGGACCCTGCCCAGGCGCCGGAGATGTTGTTGGTCAGGAAGTAGTCGGTCACATCGGCCCAGCCGACCGTGTAATCCTCGGTGATGCCGGACCAAGCGACGCCGTCGAGCTCGCCGGTCTGCACGGCAACCTCGATGTCTTCCCAGGGCAGGGTGACCGGCACGACGCCGAACTGCGACAGGAAGCGGCCTGCGGTCGGGAAGGTGAAGACGCGCTTGCCCTTCAGGTCCTCCAGCGAGCGGATCGGATCCTTGGTGGCGAAGTGGCAGGGATCCCACGCACCGGCGGAGATGTGCTTGACGCCGACCTTGGCGTATTCCTCTTCCCAGATCTCCTTCAGGCCGTACTGGTTGAACAGCACCGGCACGTCCAGCGAATAGCGGCTGGCGAAGGGGAAATAGCCGCCGAAGACGGTGACTTCCGTCGGCGAGGCCATGGAATCGTCGTCCGACTGCACCGCGTCGATGGTGCCGCGCTGCATGGCGCGGAACAATTCGCCGGTGGGGACGAGCTGATCGGCGAAGAAGAGCTCGATCTCCATCTGGCCGTTCGCCGCCTTGTTGAAGGCGTCGATATGCGGCTTGATGACGTGTTCGGCCAGCGCCGGACCGGCGTAGGTCTGCAGGCGCCACTTGATCGGCGCCTGGCCGAGAACGGCGGGCGCGGCCAGCGTCGAAGCACCGGCGGCGGCAACGGTTCCAAGGCCGGCCTTCTTGAGAAAATCGCGTCTGTTTGTCATGGCTTCAAGTCCCCTTTTTTGACTGCAGTTCCGCGCTTGAAAGCGCTTCTTCTTGTTGTCACGCCCGCTGAGGCGGGGTGAAGATGCGGGCGCGTCGGCCCGCCTCCCAGCGCCTCGGCGCGGCGCGCAAGGCGATGTCAGCGTCCATAGATATACTCCGGAAGCCAGAGTGCGATCTGCGGAAAGATCATGATCAGCGCGAGCGCCAGCACCATCACCGCGACGAAGGGCGCGATCGACCCGTAGATGTCGCGTAAGGTGATTTCCGGTGGCGCCATGGCGCGCATCAGGAACAGGTTGTAGCCGAAGGGCGGCGTCATATAGGCGATCTGCGTGGTGATCGTGTAGAGCACGCCGTACCAGACCAGATCGAAGCCCAGCGCCTGCACCAGCGGCACATAGAGCGGCGCGACGATGACCAGCATCGCAGTGTCGTCGAGGAAGGTGCCCATCAGCAGGAAGGAGAGCTGCATCAGGATCAGGATCATCCAGGGGCTCAGGCCGAGCTGCTCGGTGAAGAGGTTCTCGATCGCCTTGACCGCGCCCAGCCCGTCGAACACGGCGCCAAAGCCGAGTGCCGCGAGAATGATCCACATGAACATGCAGGAGATCGCGAGCGTCTGGCGCACGCAGGTCTCGAACACGGTCCAGGTCATCCGCCGCTTGAGAATGGCCGCTGCAAAGGCCGTCATCGCGCCGATAGCGGAGCTTTCGACCAGCGAGGTCCAGCCATTGACGAAGGGCACCATCATGGCGGCGAAGATGACGAGCGGCAGGATGCCGGCGGCGAGCAGCCGGTATTTCTCGGCGGTCGAGACGTCGCGATCCTCCGGCGGAAGCGCCGGGCCGAGCTTCGGATTGAGGCGGCAGCGCACGTAGATATAGACGATGAACATCGTCGCCATCATCAGGCCGGGCACAACGCCGGCAAGCCAGAGCTGACCGACCGGCGCGCGGGCGATCATCGCATAGAGCACGAGCACGACGGAGGGCGGAACCAGGATTCCGAGCGAGGATCCCGCCTGGATCACGCCGGTCACCATCCGCTTGTCGTAGCCGCGCCGCAAGAGCTCGGGCAGGGCGATGGTCGCGCCGATGGCCATGCCGGCGACCGACAGGCCGTTCATCGCCGAGACGAGCACCATCAGTCCGATGGTGCCGATCGCCAGG
Organism: Paracoccaceae bacterium; assembly: GCA_002709505.1. Lineage (GTDB taxonomy): Bacteria > Pseudomonadota > Alphaproteobacteria > Rhizobiales > Stappiaceae > Stappia. The sequence goes on from PARB01000025.1 coordinate 2,534, forward strand.
CCGCCGGACACCGGCCCCATCCAGACATGGAACATCTTGTAGAGATCGTCGGCGATCTTCGATTCCGACAGCACGTAGCCCATGAAGATGAACATCGGCAGCGTGAGGAGCGGATACCACTTCATCAGCTTCATGGCGGCGGAGAAGGGAATGTCCGATCCGCCGGTGCCGTAGAGCGTGAGCGCGGCCACGGCCGCGACTCCGCCGATGGCGCCGAACACACGCTGACCGGTCATCAGCATCAGCATCATCGAGGCGAACATGAGAAGAGCGATCATCTCATAGGACATCAGATCTCTTCTCCGCGAATGCGCACGATATCCTTGAACAGCTCGGACACGGCCTGCAGCAGCATCAGGAAAAACCCGAAAATCATGATGAACTTGATCGGCCAAAGATACGGGCGCCACGCCGTCGGGCTGCGCTCGATGTAGCCGATCACCTCGGAGGCCGCATCGGGCCCGCCGGTGACGAAGGCGACGATCAGGTCCTTGAAGAACACGAAGGGTTCGCTGCCGAAATAGCCAAGCGAATAGGCCGCCGAACCCACGCCGCCGTAGAGCAGCACGCCTAGATAGAAGATCAGCAGGAACACCGTGAAGGCATCGACCCAGGCACGCTTCTTCAGCGACCAGGAGGCATAGAACAGGTCCATGCGCACGTTGGAGCCGAGCTGGATCGAATAGGGCCCGCCGAGAATGTAATAGGCGACCATCGCGAACTGCGCGAGCTCCAGGGTCCACAGCGACGGCAGGAAAAAGGTCTTGGAAATCGACGACCACAGCAGGATGCCGATCATCACGAAGATGCCGAACATGATCAGCCGGCCGAGCCGCCGGTTGAAGCCGTCCACCGCGCGAATGTAGAGGCGCATGGCGCTAAGCATGTTCGCTCCCCTGCCTGGCGTGCAGATGGTCGCGCGCCGCGCGCATCGCCCGCTCGAGCCGCTCGGCCCACAGGGTCTCGGCCGAGGCGGTCGCAAGTTCGTCGTTGCGGATCTCGACCATCGCCGAGGGCAGGCGGCGCGCCTCGCCGTGGCGGGCGAGCGTGTAATAGACCCCGTCGGAGGGCGCATAGGGTTCGTTGTCGCCAAGCGGTTCGATGCCCTGCCGGCCGAGATCGGCGAGCATGCCCTCGGCAAGCCGGCGGTCGATGTTCGACAGGATGCCGATCGGCCAGGGCCGGGCAATGCCCTTGTAGACAGGCGTGAAACTGTGGATGGAGACGACCGCCGTCTCCAGCCCTTCGGCGGCACGCGCGTCGAGCAGGGCCGCGATCGCTGAATGGAACGGCGCGTGAACCCGCGCGATCCGCGCGGCACGCTCCGCGTCGCTCAGGTCGCGGTTGCCGGGAATTTCGGTGATTTCGCTGACGCTCGGGATCAGGTCATGCGCGGCCGTATCGCGGTTGCAGTCGATCACCAGCCGCGACATGTCGGGATAGACCAGCGGCGCGTCGAGACGCCGGCTCAACTCCCGCGACACGCCGAGCGCGCCCGGGTCCCAGGCAATATGGGCGCGCAGCGCGGCTTCATCGAGGCCGAGATCGCCGAGGTCGTCGGGCACACGGCGCGAGGCATGATCGCAGAGGATGACGAACGGACCGCGCCCGCTGCCGTTTTCCGTCTGGATCACGGAATTCGCCTCCGTTTTCCCGGTCGTTGGCGACGCCATTCTCACCCCCAATGTTCCGTGCCTCCCGCACGGTGACCTCACGGTCGGACCGACGCTCGCGCCCTGTTCCATTTATTACAGAATTGCGCAACGGAGATCCTTCTGTATGATTTGATACACTCGCGTGACGGATGTCAATCGGGTATCAAAACGGGAGGCGCCGCGAACCGAATGACCAAATCCCTGGCAGAGGACATTCGCGAAAAGCTCGGGTCCTGCACGGCGACGGAGCGGCGAGCGGCACTCGCATTGCTGGCAAATTACCCGGTGCTCGGCCTCGGAACCGTCGCGCAATTCGCGTCGGCCGCCGGCGTCAGTTCGCCCACCATCCTGCGCTTTGCCGCGCGCATGGGATTTTCCACCTATGCCGCGCTGCAGACCCGGCTGCGCACCGAGTTGGAGGACCAGCTCAAGTCACCGCTCGCCAAGGGACCGGAGAGCGCGGCGGAACCGGGCGTTCTCGATTTCGCGGATATCGCCTGCACCAATATCAGCGATACATTTCGCCAGCTTCCGCGCACCGAGCTCGAGGCCGTGGTCGCGCTGCTCGGTGACGAAAAGCGCACGCTCTACCTGCTCGGCGGGCGCTTCACCGACGCGCTGGCGCGCTACATGGCGGCGCATCTGCGCATCCTGCGCGGGCGCGTCGTGCATGTCGCCGGCCAGGAGGGCAACTGGCGCGACTATCTCGTCGACATGGGCCGCAAGGACGTGCTGATCGTCTTCGACATCCGCCGCTACCAGTCGGACCTTGCCCGCCTCTCGGTTGCAGCGGCCAATCTCGGGGTGACCATCGTGCTCGTCACCGACAGCTGGCTGTCGCCGATCGCCAGCGTCGCCACCCATGTGCTGCCGGCTCGCGTCTCGGTTCCCTCGCCCTGGGACAGTTCTGCCGCGCTGATGGTGATTGCCGAAACGCTGATCGCCGGCGTCACAGCCGCCGACCCGGAGCGCAGCAAACGGCGCATCTCCATGCTGGAGGTCTACCGGGACGACGACGATCCCAAGCGCCGCAGCGGCAGAACCGGCGAGGTCCCGCCAAAGGACCTTGCGGACCCGCAGGCGTAAGCACGGCGCAGCCCTCCGCCGGGCCGACAGTCAGCGCCCCGACCACAGCGCCGGACGCACCCGCGCCACGACATCGCGCACCACTGCGGTGAACAGCACAAGGTCCGGGGCCGGCGCTTCTCCGGCCCGCGTCGAGATGCCGACCGGGCCGAGCGTGATCCGCGTGTCGACGGGCAGCGCATGCAGCGTTCCGTCGGCAAGGTCGCGGGCGACGACGCCTTGCGAGATGATCCAGACCGCGTCACAGCCGAGCGTGAAGGCCCGACCGAAGGCATTCGACACCGTCTCGATCCGGCGCGGGATCTGGCCGATGCCGTTGGCGACCATCAGCCGCTCGACGAGCGGGCGGATCGCTGCGGTGCGGTTGGGAAAGAGCACCGGAAACTCCGGCAGTCGGGCGAGATCGCCCGATCCCAGCAATGGATGCCCCGGACGCACCACCAGAGCGACCTGTTCGGTGTACAGCTGCTGGAAGCTCAGCCCCTGCATCGCTTCGGGCTGGCCGAGACGGCCGATCACCACATGCAGGGCGCCGGCGCGCAGCTGGTCGAGCATATGGCCGTTCGGACCCGTCACGATGTCGAGCGTGGCGCAGCGACCGTGCTCCAGATGCATCTCTGCCGCGCGCGGGATAATGCTCGCGGCCACGCTCGGCAACGCCCCGACGCGCAACAGCCGGTCGCTGCCCATGCGCGCCTGTTCCAGCCCGTCGAGCCCCTCGCGAAGCGCGGCAAGCGACAGGCTGGCGTAGTGCCGGAAGATCTCGCCCTCCGCCGTCAGCGACACGCCGGCCCGCCCGCGCTCCATCAGCACCGCCCCCAGCAGGCTTTCGAGTTCCTTCAGGGTCTTTGAAATCGCCGGTTGCGTCACCCCCAGGTCGGCTGCGGCATCCGTCAGGCTGCGCAGCCGCGCGATCGCCAGGAACGCCTCGAGATGGCGGAGTTTGATGCCCGAGGCGATCCGCATGCCTTGCCCTTTTCAGTTATACAAATCCGCGAAAATCTCATTTTACATTACCAATCATCACAGTCATGCTGAACCGCAATCGCAAGTCAGACGAGGCTTTCTGTGGACGCAGTCAAGAGAAACGAACGGATCCTGCATGCCGATCACCGGCGCGCGGTCGGGCAGGCGCCAACGCTGGCCTTTTCCAATTCCCTGGGCACCGACCTGCGGATCTGGGATGCCGTTGTCGCGCGCCTGCCGAAGGATCTCGGCATCCTGCGCTACGATACGGCCGGCCACGGGCTTTCGCCCGCCGGGGCTGCGATGTCGATCGACGATCATGCCGACGATCTGGCCGCACTTCTCGACGCCAAGGAGATCGACCGGGCCGTTGTCGTCGGTCTCTCGGTCGGAGGGCTGATCGCCCAGGCGCTGGCGCAGCGCGCGCCGCAGCGCGTTGCCGGGCTGGTCCTGTCCAACACCGGCATGACGATCGGAACGGCGGAGATCTGGAACGCGCGCGCCGAGGCGATCCGCGCGGGCGGTATGGAGGCGATTGCCGACGCAACGATGGAACGCTGGTTCTCGCCGCGCTTTCGCGCCGGGAAACCCGAAGCGCTGCAACTCTGGCGCACCATGCTGGCGCATACGCCGCCGGCCGGCTACATCGATCTCGGTCTCGCCATTCGCGATGCCGACTACCGAGACGCGGCCGCGCAGGTTTCGGTGCCGGCGCTGTGCATTGCCGGCGCGCAGGACAGCGCGACCACGCCCGCGGTCGTGCGTGCCATGGCCGATGCCATTCCGCAGGCGCGCTTCGAGGAAATCCCCGATGTCGGCCATCTGCCCTGCATCGAGGCTCCGGGCACCATGGCAGAGCTGATTTCGCGTTTCGTTTCGGAGGCCCTCACATGAGCCAACGCGATCTGGACGAGACCGGGCTTGCCACGCGGCGTGCCGTTCTGGGCGAGGCGCATGTCGCGCGCGCGCAGGCCGCCACGACCGCATTCGACGCGCCGTTTCAGGACTATATCACCCGTGGCGCCTGGGGCGGGGTCTGGTCGCGCGACACGATCAGCCACCGCGAACGCTCGATGATCACCATTGCGCTGCTTGCCGCGCTCGGGCACGACGAGGAGCTGGCCATGCATTGCCGGGCGACGGCCCGAACCGGCGCAAGCGCCGACGACATCTGCGAGGCGCTGCTGCATGTCGCGGTTTATGCCGGCGTTCCGGCGGCGAACCGCGCCATCAAGATCGCCAAGGCGGTCTTCGCCGAACTGGAAGACACCGCCCGCGCGGCGGACGAGACGAACCGGGGGGAAGAATGACGGGACCGGACTTCTACAGGCGCGATCGGAGCGCGCATCCGCCGGCCTATGCGCCGGGCTACAAGAGCAGCGTGCTGCGCGCGCCGTTTCGCCCGCTGCATTCGCTGGAGCAGACGTCGCTGGAACGCAGCGGCCCGGCGCTCGGCCATGCCCCGCTCGGTCCGCTCGACCATGACCTGATCCGCAACGCCGCCGTCGACGGCGATGCGCTCGGCGAGCGCATCTATGTGTTCGGACAGGTGCTCGACGAAAACGCCCGCCCCGTTCCCAATGCGCTGATCGAGGTGTGGCAGGCCAATGCCGCCGGTCGCTATGCGCATGTGAAGGACGGCTATCTGGCGCCGCTCGACCCGAATTTCTCCGGCTGCGGGCGCTGCGTCAGCGATGCCGAAGGGCGCTATCTGTTCCGCACCATCAAGCCGGGCCCTTACCCCTGGCCCAACAACGGCTCCGACTGGCGGCCGGCGCATATTCATCTCTCGATCTTCGGCGAGGCCTTCACGCAGCGCCTCGTTACCCAGCTCTATTTCGAGGGCGACCCGCTGATCCCGCTGTGCCCGATCGTCAACACGATCCCCGACGCGACTGTGATCGAGCGGCTGGTCGCGCGCCTCGACATGCGCAACCAGGAGCCCTTCGACTGTCTCGCCTATCGCTTCGACATCGTGCTGCGCGGGCGGCGCCAGACCCACTTCGAAACCCGGCCGGAAGGTGCGTGATGCGCGAGAAACTCTTTGAAACCCCGTCGCAGACCGCCGGCCCCTACGTTCATATCGGCACGGCACCGCAATCCATCGGCCGCCCCGGCCTCGTCGGCCAGCCCGGTCCGGTGATCGCGAGCGACACAGGTCCCGCGATCACCGTCGAAGGGATCGTCCTTGACGGCGCCGGCGCCCCCGTGCGCGATGCCATGCTGGAGATCTGGCAGGCCGACGGCGCGGGCCGGGTCGGGCCGCACGGGCTTTTCGCACGCGCGGTCGCGGCGTTCGACAGCGGCGTCTTCCGCTTCCAGACCGTGAAACCCGGCATCCATGCCAAAGGCCACGCCCCGCATATCGCCTTGCTGATCTTCGCGCGCGGCATCAACATCCACCTGCACACGCGGATCTATTTTCCGGAAGACCGCGAGCTGATCGCAAGCGATCCGGACTTCGCCCGGCTTTCCCCCGAAGCCCGCGACACGCTCGTCGCCACACCCGGCGAGGGCGGCAACTACCGCTTCGACGTCCACCTGCAGGGACCGCAGGAAACGGTGTTCTTCGACATCTAGGCTCAAGCCGTCCCGGAGGGTGACTCATGGCGATCTCGCCGCTGGAATCTCCGCTCTATGCCGACCTGTTCGGCGATCCCGACACGGCCCGCCATTTCGAGGCGTCGGCCGAGATCGCCGCGATGGTCGAGGTGGAGGTCTCCCTTGCGACGGTTCAGGCCCGGCTCGGCGTCATCGCGGATGCCGCCGCTCGTGAGATCGAGGCGGGCCTCGCCGATGGCGCCCCAGCGCCCGATGACATTCGTGCAGGCACGGCGGCAGCCGGCGTGCCGGTTCCAGCCCTTGTGGCGCATCTGCGCAAGCAGCTGCCGAAGGAGGGCGCCGACCATTTGCATTTCGGCGCGACGTCGCAGGACATCGTCGACACCGGGCTGATGCTGCGGCTTCAGCGCGTGCTTCAGCTGTTCGAGGCGCGGCTCGCGCGCCTGACGCAGACGCTGGCAGCGCTGGCGGCACAGCATCGCGCGACCCCGATGGCGGGTCGCACGCGCGGACAGGTGGCGACACCCGTCACCTTCGGCCTCAGGGTCGCGAACTGGACCCTGCCGCTTGCGCGCGCACACCGCGACTTGCAGGCCCTGCGCCACGCCGGGCTGCCCGTCCAGCTTGGCGGCGCCTCGGGCGATCTGTCGGCGATGGGGCCGGATGGCAGCGCCGTCGCCAAGGCGCTCGCCGAAAAGCTGGGGCTTGCTCCTGCTCCGCCCTGGATGGCGGAGCGTTGGCCGCTGATGCGGATCGCCGGCACGCTTGCCGGTCTTCTTGGCGCTCTGGAAAAGATCGGCGCCGACGTGATGCTTTCCACCCGCTCGGAGGTCGGCGAGTTGCGCCTGTCGGCCGCCGGCGGATCCTCCACCATGCCGCAGAAGCAGAACCCGGTTGCCGCGGAAACCCTGATCGCGCTGACCCGCCATGCGGCAGCATTGTCGACACAGATCACCACGGCTCCCGCGCATGCGGAAGAGCGCGACGGCGCTGCCTGGATGGGCGAGTGGCTGGTCCTGCCGCCGTTTTTCACCGCATGCGGGGCGGCCCTGCTGCGCGCTCAGGCGCTGGTCGACGCGATCGAGCCGCAAGGTGAGCGCATGGCGGAGATCGCCTTCGGCGACGGCGGTCTGGCGCTGGCCGAACGGTTTTCCTTCGCGCTGATCCCGCATGTCGGACGCGCCCAGGCGCAAGAGCTGGTCAAACAGGCAGCGCTGGAGACCCGCGCGAGCGGACGCCCGCTTGCCGAGACGCTGACGGCGATCAGCGACGCCCCGCTCGACTTCGGCGCGCTTGCCGAGCCGCAGCGCGTCTGTGCCGCAGCGGCCGAGATGACCGACGCGATCCTTGCAGAGGTCCGCACGCTCGCCTGCTGACGACCGTCAGCGCTGGCCCTTGAAATAGGGCTTGAGCAACGCGCGCGGATAATCCGCCTTGCGCGCCACGACGACGAGCGCGGCAATCGACAGGATATACGGCAGCATCAGGAAGATCTGGCCCGGAACGAAGGACCCGACCTCGGTCTGCAGCCGCACCTGGAAGGCATCGAAGGCGCCGAAAAGCAGCGCGCCGATCAGCGCCTTGCCCGGCCGCCAGGACGCGAAGACCGTCAGCGCGATGCAGATCCAGCCGCGGCCGTTGACCATGCCGAAGAAGAAGGCATCGAAGGCCGACATCGTCAGGAACGCACCGCCGAGCGCCATCAGCGCCGATCCGGCAACCACGGTTCCCATCCTCAGCGCCATCACCGACAGACCTTGCGCCTCGACGGCGGACGGATTGTCGCCAACGGCACGGATCGCAAGGCCGAGCGGCGTGCGATAGAGCACGAAGCCGACCGCGACCACGAGTGCGAGCGCCAGGAAGGTCAGCGCGGTCTGCTGGAACAACGCCGGCCCGAGGAACGGAAGATCCGACAGGATCGGGATATCGAGCGGCTGGAACGCCTCGATGCGCGGCGGCGAGGAAACGTCGGGAAGCGCCGTGCGATAGGTGTAGTAGCTGAGGCTCGTTGCAAACAGCGTCACGCCGATGCCCGAGACATGCTGAGACAGACCGAGCGGCACGGTCAGGATCGCATGCAGCAGGCCGAAGGCCGCTCCGGCAAGCGCCGCGACCAGCACGCCGCCCCACAGGCCGGCGCCGAGCCAGGCCGCCATCCAGCCGGCCATGGCGCCGGCGGTGAAAATCCCCTCGATACCGAGGTTGAGCACGCCGGCGCGCTCGCAGATCAGCGCACCGAGCACGCCGAAGATCAGCGGCGTCGCGATTCTGAGCGCCGCCGCCCAGAAATTCGCGGCCAGCAGGATATCCAGAATGTCGCTCATGCCGTGCCCCTTCCCGTCCCGGGCCGCACGATGCGCACCTTGAAGCGCACGAACAGGCCGGACACGAGGACGCAGATCAGCGAGGTCGCGACCACGAGATCCGCCAGATAGTTGGAAACGCCGATTGCCCGGCTCATGCTGTCGGCGCCGACGAAGACCCCGGCGATGAAGAGCGCGGCCACGACCGCGCCGACCGGCGACAAACCGGCCAGCATGGCGACGACGATGCCGGCATAGCCGAAGCCCGGCGACAGGTCGGCGGTGAGATAGCCCTTCAGGCCCGCGACCTCGCCGACGCCGGCAAGCCCGGCGAGACCGCCGCTCAGGAGCGCCACGCGCAGGAAGGTCGCCGTGACCGGAATGCCGGCATGACGGGCGGCCTCCGGGTTTTCGCCGACGGCCCTGGTCTCGAAGCCCCAGACGGTGCGCTTGAGCAGAATGTGAACGCCAAGGGCGGCCACCAGCGCCAGGATCAATCCGGCATGGACCCGCATGCGGTCCATCAGCTTGGGCAGCATCGCCTCGTCGAGCATCGGCTCCGACTGCGGCCAGCCCATGCCCATCGGATCCTTCATCGGCCCTTCCAGCATCATCTGCACGAAGAGGATGACGACGAAGTTCAGCAGGAGCGTCGTCACCACCTCGTCCGCGCCGAGCCGCACCTTGAGGAGTGCCGGGATCAGCATCAAAAGGCCGCCGGCCAGCGCCCCGGCGAGGATTACCGTCGGGATCAGCAGGGGACCGGGGAGCGCCAGCGCCCCGGTGCCGACGGCAACCGCGGCCAGCGCCCCGGCATAGAGCTGGCCTTCGCCGCCGATGTTCCAGAGTTTCGCGCGAAAGGCGACGGCGGCGGCGAGGCCGGTGAAGATCAGCGGCGTGGCGCGGGCCAGAAGCTCCGACATTGCAAAAGCCGAGCCGAAGGCGCCCTTGGCCATCAGACCATAGGCCTCGAGCACCGGCGCGCCGGCGGCGGCAATCGCAAGGCTAGCGACGGCGAGCGCCGCGACCGCCGCGACGACGGGCGCCGCGACACGGCGCAGGGGCGAGACATGCTCGCGCGGTTCGAAACGGATCATGCGGCCGCGTCCTCCGTATGCTGACCGGCCATCATCAGGCCGACGGCGGCCCTGTCGAGCTCCTCGGCCGGGCGCGGCGGGCTCAGCCGGCCACGATGAATGACGGCGATCCGGTCGGACAGGGCGAAGAGCTCGTCGAGGTCTTCGGAAATCAGGATCACGCCGGCGCCGCGCCCGCGCGCCTCCAGCAAGCGGCGGTGCACGTCTCCGGTCGCGCCGATATCGAGACCGCGCGACGGCTGGGCGGCAAGCACCACCGAGGGACTGGCGTCGAGCGTGCGCGCCAGCACGATCTTCTGGATATTGCCGCCCGACAGCAGCCGCGCGACGGCGGAGCCGCCCGGACAGCGGATATCGTAGCTGGCGATGGCCTCGACCGCGCGGTCGGCAATCGCCCGGAAGTCGAGGAAGCCGAACCTTTGGTAACGGGACGAGCGGATTTCCTCGATCACGAGGTTTTCCGCCACGCTCATCGCGCCGACAACGCCGTCGCGGTGCCGGTCCTCGGGAATGCGCGCCACGCCGGCGCGGATCATGTCGGCGGCGTCATGGGCGCGGATCTCGCGCCCGGCGAGGCGGATATCGCCGCTCGTCTGGCGTTCGAGCCCGGAGAGCAGCCTGGCGAGCATCGCCTGCCCGTTGCCGGACACGCCGGCGATGCCGAGGATTTCGCCGGCGCGCAACTCGAAGCCGATGTCGCTGACTGTGTCGCGCCCCTCGCCGCAGGTGACAGCGGAGAGAGCAAGCAGCACCTCGCCCGCCGCCTGCGGCTCGCGCCGGCTCATCGTCACCTGATGGCCGACCATGAGCTCGGCAAGCGTCTGCCGGTCGCAGTCGGCGGCGGGAAGGTCCGCAACCTTGCGCCCGAGACGCAGCACGGCGATACGGTCGGAGGCGGCAAGCACTTCCGCAAGCTTGTGCGAGATGAAGACAATCGCCAGCCCCTGGGCTGCAAGCGCCTTCAGCGTTTCAAAAAGCGTCTCGGATTCCTGCGGCGTCAGGACGGCCGTCGGCTCGTCGAGAACGAGCACCCGCGCATCGCGATACAGCGCCTTGAGGATCTCCACCCGCTGCTTTTCGCCGACCGAGAGACGCGAGATCCGCGCGTCGAGATCGACGACCAGCCCGGAGCGGCGCATCAACTCCTGAAGCTTCTCGCGCGCGGCGCGCGCGGCGAGGCGAGCGGACAACAGCGGGGCCGTGCCGAGCACGATATTTTCGAAAGTGGTGAGATTTTCCGCCAGGGTGAAATGCTGGTGCACCATGCCGATGCCGGCCTCCAGCGCGGCATGGGGAGACCCCGGTTCCAGCGGCACGAGGGTCCCGTCGGGACCGGCCACGCGGACCTCCCCCTCGTCGGCGACGTAATGGCCGAACAGGATGTTCATCAACGTGGTCTTGCCGGCGCCGTTTTCGCCCAGAAGCGCGACAATCTCGCCGCGGCGAAGATCGAGGTCGACCCCCTCGTTGGCGGTGAGCGCACCGAACCGCTTGGTGATCCCCGACAAGGACAGCGCGATCGGCGGAGCTTCTTCAGGCACCGTCATGACAGCATTTCCCCAGACCCCGGAAACGGCGCGGACAGGAAGGGTCCGCGCAGGCAATCAGGAAGACGCGCCGCCGCGACGACAGGCATCGCGGCGGCGCAGAGCATTACATCGTCGACTTGGGTTCCGCGTCGTTGACATTCACCCGGAACAGACCGTCGAGAATGTCCTTTTCGACCTTGCGGGCCGCCTCGACGGAGGCCGCATCGGCGAGCGCCTCGTCGACAACGAAGCTGCCGCCGCCATAGGACATGTAGCTGTACTGGCCGTAGTCGGAGGGCTCGAAGCTGCCGCCGGCGACATCCTCGATCACCCGGTCGATGGTCGGCTCCATGTGCCACAGCGCGCTGGAAATGATCGTGCCGGGATAATCGGAGGCGGTGTCGATGACGTTGCCAACGGCCAGAATGCCCCGTTCCTTGGCGGCATCCGACACGCCGAAGCGCTCGGCGTAGAGAATGTCGGCGCCCTTGTCGATCATCGCAAAGGCGGATTCCTTGGCCTTGGGCGGGTCGTACCAGGAGTTGATGAAGGTCACGAGGAACTTGACGTCCGGATTGACCTCGAGCGCGCCTTCCATGAAGGCGTTCATCAGCCGGTTGACCTCGGGGATCGCATAGCCACCGACCATGCCGATAATGTTCGACTTTGTCGCGTTGCCGGCGATCATGCCGGTCAGATAGCTCGGCTCGTGGATCCAGTTGTCGAAGACCGCGAAATTCGGCTTCGCCGGACCGAAGGACGAGCCCATCAGGAAGGCGGTGTCGGGATATTCGGCGGCCACCTTGCGTGCCGCGCGCTCCACGGCGAACGCCTCGCCGACGATCAGGTCCATGCCGGCTTCGGCATATTCGCGCATCACGCGCTCATAGTCGGTGTTCGCCACGTTTTCGGAGTAGGTATAGGTGACGTCGCCGCGCTCCTTGGCGGCGGTCAGCGCCTTGTGGATGCGGCCGACCCACTGCTGCTCGACCGGCACCGTGTAGATCGCCGCGACCTTGAGCGGCTTTTCCGCGGCCAGCGCCGGCTGGCCAAAGCCCGCCACGACAACCGCCGCCGCAAGGCCCATCACGGCACGGCGCGTCCATGCAATACGGTTCAGGATTTCCATCTGACTCCCCCTGGCATTGTTCGTATGCCGAGATCAGCCCGATGCGGACACTTTGCCCAAACGCGCAAGAGCTGATCGCTTCTGTCGTTTCATGCATCCGAAATAATGCCAGTGTCGACGGGACCCTGGACGCCGGACGCTGACGGAATTGGATCATAAATCGGGCATGCTCACAACGCGGGCAGCGACCGGATCGGCATTTTTTTGAACAAATGGACAAAGTTTGATCGTTTGGTCAAAAAATGAGCCGGCTTCCGGCCGGAGCGACGCCAAACCGCGACGGTTCCGGCCGATGCCGCAAGCGCCTCAGCTCACCCGCCGCGACCGCAGACCGCGAAAAGCGGCCTTCAGGTCAACCGCCCCGGTCAAATGCACGAAGGCGGCAAACAGGATCATCCCGGCGAGCACCAGCAGCGCCAGGGCGCCGAAGCGGCCGAGCACCGACGCGCCTCCGAGCCAGGGCGCGAGCAGTTGCGCGCCCGCATAGATGCCCGCCCCCATCAGCACGCTCGCCAATGCCAGCAGCGGGAGGCGCTTCAACGATCCGGCATCAAGGCGAAAATGCCCCCGCCGCCACAGGGTGATTGCCAAAAGGCCGCTGTTGACCCAGCCGGCGAGCGTGGTCGCAAGCGCGATGCCGACATGATCGAGAAAGGGCGCCAACGCCAGCGCCCCGGCCACATTGACCACCATGCCGATGCCGGCGAACCACATCGGCGTGACCGTGTCCTCGCGCGCGAAGAACCCTGGCGAGAACACCTTGTTGAGCACGAAGGCGGGCAGGCCGGCGGCGAAAGCGATCAGCGCCGCCGTCGTCGCGCTGGCGGCCTCCGCCCCGAAGGCGCCGCGCTGGTAGAGCACGGAGACAATGGCGTCCGGCACGACGATCAAGGCCACCGTCGCCGGCAGGGTGAGGGCCAGGGCGAACTCCATCGCCCGGTTGAGCGTATGATTGGCGCTCGCATCTGCCCCCGACCGCAACGACCGCGACAGGTCGGGCAAAAGCACGACGCCGATCGCGATGCCGACGACGCCGAGCGGCAGCTGATAGATCCGGTCGGCATAATAGAGATAGGACACCGCCCCGGCCTGACCCGACGCGATGATCGTGCCGACGGCGATATTGATCTGGGTGATACCGCCGGCCGCGATGCCCGGAACGCCGAGTTTCCATAGCCGCTTGACCGAGGCGGTAAGGCGCGGGCGCTGCCAGGGAATGGAAAACCCCATGTGGCGCACGGCGAGGAACAGCAGCGCAAGCTGCGCGATGCCGGCAACGGTGACACCGCCGGCCAGCACGATGCCAAGGGTCACGCCGGGCTGGACGTCGAAATACCAGATCCCCGTCAGCACCGAGATCATCACGACATTCAGGACGACGGGCGCAAAGGCCGCCGCCGCGAAACGTCGGTAGGTGTTCAGGATCCCGGAGAGGAACGCCACCAGCGACATGCACAGGAGATAGGGAAAGGTGATGCGCGACAGCAGCACGGCGAGATCGAACTTCTCCGGATCCGCCGTGAACCCGGGTGCGAGCAGATAGACAAGCGCCGGCATGAACACTTGCGCTATCAGGGTGACGGTCACCAGCGTCCACAGGAAGGCAGCGAGGATTTCGCCGGCAAACTTCCGGGCGCCCGCATCGCCGCCGTCCTCGACCGAGCGGGCGAAGAGCGGCACGAAGGCGGAATTGAACGCCCCTTCGGCGAACAGCCGCCGGAACAGGTTGGGAAGACGGAAGGCGACGAAGAAGGCATCGGCCACGGGCCCCGCGCCGACGAAGGCCGCGATCATCACGTCGCGGGCAAAACCCAGCACGCGGCTTGTCATCGTCGCGCCGCCGACGGTCGCGAAATTGCGCAGGAGGCTCATCGCCGGAGGCCGAGCACGCGGGGCGCCCCGGAAAAAGCAGTCAACATCCGAACCATCACGCCGCTCCAAGGCGCAGCTTGCGCCGCTTCGCCGGCTCGTCGCCGGCCTCCGCTTCCACCGCCTCGCGCAAACGGTCCCGGATCAGTTCCTGACGACCGATGTTGCCGACCTTCTGGCCGGTCAGATCGGTGACATAGAAGACATCGACCGCGCGCTCGCCGAAGGTCGCGATATGAGCGGAATTGATGTTGAGATTCAACGCCGAAATTGCGCGTGTCAGATCATAGAGCAGGCCCGGACGATCCAGGCCTGAAATCTCCAGCACCGTGTGGCGGTTCGACCAGGAATTGTTGACCAGCACCTCGGCCTCGACCCGGAACGGCTTGGCCCGCGAGCGGGCCGCCGCCTTGTTCGCGACCTTCTCGGGCAGCTTCTCCTGGCCACGCAAGGCCTGCTCGATCAGACGGCAGATGCGCTCGCCGCGGCGCAGCTCGTCCGCATCGTCCGGCAACTCCCGGGACATGAAGATCGTATCCAGCGCGAAGCCGTCGGTGGTGGTGTCGATCTGCGCGTCGACGATATTCGCGCCCGCGACGAAACAGGCGCCGGCAATGGTGGAGAGGAGTTTCGGGTGATCGGCCGCCAGCACCGTGATCTCGGTGACCTCCTCGAACGTATGCGGCACGACCCGGGAGGAAAACCCGGTCTTGCTCGCATCGGCCTCTCGGATCATGCGCGCGTCGGCGATCTTGCGGTCCAGCGGCACCCGCAGCCAATAGGCCGGATAATGGCGCTCGAGATAGGCCTTGCGTGCCTCCGCGGGCCAGTCCGGCAAGGCTTCGGCGAGTTCGGCCTTGGCGGCGGCGACGCGCTGGTCGTGCGGCAGCAGGCTGTGGCCGCCGGTCAGCAGCGGCTCGCATTCATAGTAGAGCGTGCGCAGCAGCTGGCCCTTCCAGCCGTTGAAGACATTGGGGCCGACGGCGCGGATGTCGGCGACGGTGAGGATCAGCAGCAGCTTCAACCGCTCTAGGCTCTGCACCTCGCGGGCAAAATCCTCGATGGTCTTGCGGTCCGCGAGATCGCGCGACTGGGCGGTCGTGCTCATGTCGAGATGGTGCTCGACGAGCCAGGCAACCGTGTCGGTTTCCGAGGACGACAGGCCGAGGCGCGGACACAGCCGCCGGGCGATGCGCGCGCCGGCGATGGAATGGTCCTCGGGGCGTCCCTTGGCGATGTCGTGCAGCAGCATCGCCACGAAAAGCACCTTGCGGTTCTGGATCGACTTGATCAGGTCGGTGGAGAGCGGATGATCGTCACCCGCCTCCCCGCGCTCGATCTCGCCAAGCACGCCGATCGAGCGCAACAGGTGCTCATCGACGGTGTAATGGTGGTACATGCTGAACTGCATCATCGCCACGACCTTGCCGAAATCCGGCAGGAAGCGGCCGAGCACGCCGACCTCATTCATCTTGCGCAGGATGGTCTCGGGGTCGCTGCGCGAGGTCAGCACCTGCAGGAACAGCCGGTTGGCCTCCGCGTCCTCGCGCACCGCCGCGTTGATCAGCTTCAGCGAGCGCCGCACCTTTTTCAGAAGCTCCGGATGCAGCATGACCGAATGCCGGTCGGCGATGGCGAACAGGCGAATGAGGTTGACCGGATCCTTCTCGAAGACGCCGTCACCGGCCAGGTTCAGCCGCCCGTTTTCAATGACGAAATCCGGATGACCGGAGAGCACGCGACGCTTGTGCCGACCGGTGAGCTGGCCGATCAGCCGCGACAGCGGCTGCGGCTGCTTGGCATGCTGTTCTTCCAGCGCGGCACAGAAGATCCGGGTCAGATCGCCGACATCCTTGGCGACGAGGAAATAGTGCTTCATGAAGCGCTCGACGTCCTTCATCCCCGGATGCTGGGTGTAGCCGAGGCGGATGGCGATCTCGCGCTGCACGTCGAAGGACAGGCGCTCTTCCGGACGCCCGGTGAGGAAATGCAGGTGGCAGCGCACCGCCCAGAGGAAATCCTCGCCCTTCCGGAAGCGGTTGAGGTCCGCGCGGGAGAACACGCCAGCCTTCACCAGCCCGGAGCCGGAGCGCACGCGGTAGAAATATTTCGAGATCCAGAACAGCGTGTTGAGATCGCGCAGGCCGCCCTTGCCCTCCTTGACGTTGGGCTCCACCAGATAGCGCGAGGTGCCCTGCCGGCGGTGGCGCGCGTCGCGTTCGGCAAGCTTTGCGGCGATGAACTCCGGCCCTGTGCCAGCGACGACGTCCTTGTCGAAGCGGCTGACCAGGTCATCGTAGAGATCCGTGTCGCCCCACACGTGCCGGGCTTCCAGAATGGCCGTGCGAATGGTCATGTCGGTCTTCGACAGCCGCAGGCATTCCTCCACGTTGCGGGTAGCATGGCCGACCTTCAGGCCGAGATCCCAGAGCATGTAGAGAATGTATTCGACGATCTGCTCGCCCCAGGGGGTCTGCTTGTAGGGCAGCAGGAACAGGAGATCGACGTCGGATCCGGGCGCAAGCGTGCCGCGCCCGTAGCCGCCGACGGCCACCACCGACATGCGCTCGGCCGCCGACGGGTTCTTCGCCCGGTAGACGTGGTAGATGGCAAAATCGTAGATCACGCGCAGGATCTCGTCCTGCACATGGCTGAGCCGGGCCGCGCACAGGGTTCCGCCGCCGTCCTCGAACAGCCGCTCCTCCACGATCTTGCGCGCGCTGCGCATCGCCTCCTTGAGGCGGCCGAGCACCTGGGTGCGGATCGCCGGATCCGAGCCGTCGCCATCGGACCTGGCCGTCAGGGCGGTCAATTCCTCGCGCAGCGCGGTGGAATCGATGAGTCCGGCGAACGCCTCCACTGACTTGCTCATGATCTCGGTTCGGTCCTTCGCATTCGGGAATGACGATTTTGCATGACCCTAAGTGCTGGCCGGGATCGGGTCGAGTCCGGGCTGGCGGTCAAACGCCGTCGCGTGCCGCGGCGGCCTTGAGCTGGTGCAAGAGATGCGCCAGGCTCTCGCGCGAGAGCCCGGAAATCTTGGCGGCGAGAACATTGGCAAGCTCGGTTGCCTCCGGTTCCAGCCCGCCCGTGTCGATGGAAATTTTCGGATCAGACAGTTCGGCCAGCCGCTGCAGCTCTTCCGCCTCGTCCCAGATGACGTTGAAGAAGGCGATGATGCGCTGAACCATGAACCACGTCGGCCGGCCGCGCTTGCCGTGTTCCAGCGCCGACAGATAGGCGGGCGACACCGACAGCGCCTCCGCCATCTGGGACAGGGTGATCCCCCGCTTCTTGCGGTGTTCGCGCACCCGCGCGCCGAAGGGCGTCATGTCCGCCCCCGTCCGGGTTTGCGCACCCGCACATAGAGCGCCCCGCCGCCGCCGTGGCCGGCATGAGCCTCCTCGAAGCCGACGACCAGCGGGCGGAACTCGGCAAAGGACAGCCACTGCGGCACCACGCGGCGCAAGATGCCGCGGCCATCCGCGGACAGGCTGCCGCCCGGGCCACCCTTGCCGGTGATCACCAGAACCAGCGAGCAGCCTTGCGCCTGTGCCTGGGAGAGAAAGCCGCGCAGGCGCACATGGGCTTCCGCCTGGGTCAAGCCATGCAGGTCGATACGGGCGTCAATGGCGCGGGTGCCGCGGGCAAGCTTGCGCCTCTGGCGGGGTTCCAGCGGGGCGAGGGGGGCAAGCGACGGAGGAGACGGCGGGGATTTCGGACGCATGCTCGCGACCGCGCGGGGGGCGGGCGGCGGCTTGCTCCCGGCAACCGGAGGCGGCGGCGGCGCCTCTTCGGCCGGCACGGGTTTTACCCGGCGCGATGGCTCCAGCGGCGTCACATCCGCCGTTACCTGCGCCCAGAGCCTGCGCTCGTCCGGAGAAGGCTGCCGTGCCCGCCGGCGCCGTCCGGTCATGGTCGCGGCTCCGTTTCGCCCGGCTGCTCACGCGGCACAAGCACGATCATCGCGGCCTCATGCTGGACGCCACCGGCCGCGCGCCCGGCCGCCTCTCCGGTGCCGAAAAAGATGTCGCCGCGCGCCGGGCCGACGATTGCCGACCCGGTGTCCTCCGCGATCATCAGCCGGCGAAATCTCCTCTCCTGCCCGTCCGCAAGCGCCGGCAAGGTCGCCGATACATAGACCGGCGTTCCATAGGTGTGGAGCGACGCGTCGACCGCGAGGCTGCGACCGGCCACCAGCGGCAGGCCGGCGGCGCCGATCGGGCCGTCATCCGGGTCGAGGTCCTCGATCTCGCGAAAGAAGATATAGGAGCGGTTGCGGCGCAGGACGCCGTCGATCTCCTGCGGGTTTTCGGCAAGCCAGTCGCGCAGGACGGACATTGTCACGGTTCCGGGCTCGGCGAGGCCGCGCTCGATCATCACCCGGCCGATGGGCGAATAGGGATGCCCGGTCTTGCCGGCATAGCCGACCCGCATGGCACCGCCGCCGGCCAGGCGAATGCGCGCCGAACCCTGCACGTGAATGTAGAAGGCGTCGACCGGGTCGGCCAGCCAGACGAGTTCCAGTCCGCGACCGTCGAGGGCACCGTCCATGATCGCACCGCGATCCGGCGCCTCGACCAGACGTCCGGCCGCGTCCCTGAAGGCGTGGGTGAGGCCGGGCGGCAGGCCTTGCGTACCGGTCGCGTCGGACAGGGCTACGAGATTGTCCGGCTTGCGCAGGAGCGGCGTGCGGTGGGTGGCGTCGGCTTCGCGCGCGCCGGCAAACTCCGGCTCGAAATAGCCGGTCACGAACCCGCCGGCCGCGATCCTGTGCGGCTGGAACGCGGCTTCGAAGAAGCGCCGGGCGGCATCGCTTCCGCCGGTTTCGGCCGCTGCGCGGGCCTGACCGCACAGGGCAACAAGGGCCGCGCCGGAGACGCCGAGCGCTCCGGTTTTCGGTGGATTGGCAGAGGCAGACCCGGTCCCGCAGTGGCGCAGGAACGCAGCAAGCGCGGCTGCGTGATCGTCGTCACGCCAGCCCGGAACATCGGAAAAGGATATTGCTTGCAGGGGCATGCCCGTCTCCGAAGCGCCGGCGCGGGCCGGGACCGGTCCCGCCGTCATGACGGCGATCGCGAGACCGGCCGGCAGGGCGACCGAAAGACGGACGCGGACAGCCGAAAGGCCCACACCCATTGCGTCAGTCGACCGATTCGGTCGCCACCAGCTTCCAGTTGGGATCGCGCGAAGTGGTGTCGCGGGCGAAGGTCCAGATGTCGGTCACATCGCTGACGGCATTGGGATCGCCGTCGACAATGGCGCCGTCCCGATCGCGCGTCGCGGAAATCAGCTCGCTGCGGAACTTCACGGTCACCTGCGCCGTGTTGCCCTTCATCGCCGCCTCGACGATATCCGCCTTGTCGATGCCGACAAAGGTGGATTCAATGGTTTCGCCGCGCGATTCCCGATCCGAGATCGCCGCGACGAACCCGTCGTAGACATCCTTCGACAGAAGGTTCTTCAGCGTCTTGCGGTCGCCGGCGGCAAAGGCCGTGACAATCATCTCGTAGGCTGCACGCGCGCCCTGCACGAAGCTCTGCGGATCGAAGGAGCGGTCGGCGGACAGGATCTTGCGCAGCGCCTCGTTGAGGGCCGTTCCTTCCGGCGCGACCTTGTCGAGGGTCGCGGCTTCGCTTGCCTGCGACGGCCCGGAGGTCGACGCCTGTCCGGGAAGCGGAATGATGTTGTCGTCCGCCCGTGTCGACGTCTCGGCGGAATCGGCGTCCCGGTTGCGCGCGGAGTAGGGGTCAAAGGGAGGACGTTCGTGTCCCGTCCGCTTGCCCAGAACGCTCCGCAATCTCAGGAAGATCACGACCGCCAGAACCAGAAAGATGATTGTTGTGACGTCGAACATGTGACCCATTTCGCATCCGGCCGGTTACTTTCACGAAACGTCGCAACGGCCCGTTGCAACGACGACTTGCCCAAAGCGGCGACGCGACAGGCCGAGTGGCGCTCCGCTGACATCCCAGACAAAGGGGTATGTAAGGTCCTCTTGAACCAACATCCAGCCTTGAGCACAAGAGCGCGTCGACGTTTTCGCCTCCCGATCACACATATTGCTCGCATTCGCGTCAATTGTTTCCTACCTCTGCGGGGAGGCCAAGGCCGGACCGGCGCGGAAAAACGCCCGCCGGCCGGCGAAAAACGCCGTCCGTGTCGCAGGGCGATCCTGCGCCGCACAGTTGATCGTCACCACACAAAACCGTGTTGAGCCATGCCCGTCGGACTTCTCATTCTCGTACTTCTCATCGGCATCCCGCTTCTGGAGATTGCCGTCTTTGTCGAGGTCGGCTCCGAGATCGGTGCCGTTCCGACGATCCTCCTGACCGTGCTGACGGCGCTCGCCGGCACAGTAATGCTGCGGCTGCAGGGCGTTTCGCTGCTGATGAAGATCCGCAGCGAGATGGATGCCGGCCGGGTGCCGGGATCGGACCTGGTGCAGGGCGCGCTGATCGTCGTCGCCAGCATCCTGCTGCTGATCCCGGGTTTCGTCACCGATGCGGTCGGTCTGCTGCTCTTCGTGCCGCCGCTGCGCACCGCGCTGGCCAACCTCGCGATCCGCAACGCCCGCGTCACGGTTGTGAATGCGCAAACGCGCCGCGGCGGGGCGGAAACCGTCGTGGACCTTGAAGAGGGCGAATGGTCCGACAAGCCGGGCGAGACCTCGGGCAGCCACGCCGGCGGGACGATCCGGGTCACCGACGAGCGCGACCGGGGCGACGGGCGCTCGCCCTGGCAGGACAGGACCTGACCGGGGCGCGACCGATCCAGCGTTGAGATTAACCGGATATACACGCCGCGCCCCTAGCATTCCCGCGTTCAATCCGGCTGGGCGGGAACTTTACGGGAGCGGGACGAGATGGCGTTCGACGGCACGCAACGGGTCGACTGGGTCGACACCGCCAAGGGATTTTGCATCATTTTCGTGGTGATGATGCATTCCACACTGGGCGTGCAGAACGCCGCCGGCGCCGAGGGCTGGCTCGGCCTTGTCGTCGAATTCGCCAGGCCGTTCCGCATGCCGGATTTCTTCATGATCTCGGGGCTTTTCCTCGCCCGGGTGATCGACCGTCCCTGGCGGACCTATCTCGACCGCAAGGTCGTCCATTTCGCCTATTTCTATGTCCTGTGGCTGACCATCCAGTTCGCCATCAAGGCGCCGATGATGGCCGGCGAGGTGGGCTATAGTGGCGCGCTGGCGCAATATCTTCTGGCCTTCGTCCAGCCCTTCGGCACGCTGTGGTTCATCTACATGCTGCCGGTGATGTTCGTGATCACCAAGGCCCTGCATGCGACGCGCCTGCCCTGGCCGCTGGTGCTCGCCGGCGCGGCGCTGCTGCAGATCGCGCCAATCGCGACGGGATCCGTGCTGATCGACGAATTCGCCTCGCGCTATGTGTTCTTTTACGCCGGCTACATTCTTGCCCCGCAGGCCTTCCGGCTGGCGGCCTGGGCGCAGGATCACCTGGCACCGGCCTTCGCCGGCCTCCTTTTGTGGAGTGTCGTCAACGGCTGGCTCGTCTTCGCCGGTTACGCCGATCTTCCGGTCGTGTCGCTGGCGCTCGGGGCCGCCGGCGCGCTTGCGGTCATCCTGTTTTCCGCGAGCCTCACGCGGCTCAGCCTCAATGGTTTCCTGCGGGTCTGCGGCGAGCATTCCATCGTGATCTATCTGGCGTTCTTCTTTCCCATGGCCGCCACGCGGATCATCCTGCTCAAGACCGGGATCATCACCGACATTGGAACGATCTCCGCCCTTGTCACGGCCGCCGGCGTGATCGCGCCGCTGATCCTGTTCTGGGCGATCAGCCGCGTCAATTTCGGCCATTTCCTGTTCCGCCGTCCGGCATGGGCCCGGCTTGATGCGGACCCGCCCAGGCGCGGCGCGGCGCAAGCTGCGGAATAAGCCACAAAACGGCGCGAGCGGGCTTTCCTCGCCGCGCCAACGCGGGCATGATCCGCGCCATGTCGAACAGCGCCTCCACACCCAAGCTCACCGCCGACGACCATCTGATCCTGGTCGACGGCTCAACGTTCATCTTCCGCGCCTATCACGCGCTGCCGCCGCTGACGCGCAAGTCCGACGGCCTGCCCGTCGGCGCCGTCTCCGGCTTCTGCAACATGCTGTGGAAGCTGCTGCAGGAAGGCCTGACGCCGGAGGAAGGCGACGAGCCCACCCATATGGCGGTGATCTTCGACCATTCCGCCAAGACCTTCCGGAACGACATCTACCCCGAGTACAAGGCCCAGCGGCCGGAGCCGCCGGAAGACCTGATCCCGCAGTTCGGGCTGATCCGGGAGGCGACGCGCGCCTTTTGCGTACATTGCATCGAGCAGGAAGGCTTCGAGGCCGACGACCTGATCGCGACCTATGCCCGGGCGGCGGCCGCCGCCGGCGCGCGCGTCACCATCGTGTCGGGCGACAAGGACCTGATGCAGCTGATCGGACCGCGCGTCGGCATGATCGACACGATGAAGAACAAGATCTTCGGCGTCGACGAGGTGCACGAGAAATTCGGCGTCGGGCCGGAGAAGGTGGTCGAGGTCCAGGCGCTTGCCGGCGACAGCGTCGACAATGTGCCGGGCGTTCCGGGCATCGGGTTGAAGACGGCGGCGCTCCTGATCAACGAGTTCGGCGACCTGGAGACGCTGCTTTCCAAGGCCGACACCATCAAGCAGAACAAACGGCGCGAGAACCTGATCGAATTCGCCGAACAGGCGCGGATCTCCAGGGAACTGGTCACGCTCAAGGACGACGTGCCGGTGGTCGAGCCGGTCGAGGCGCTCGCCGTGACGCTGCCTGATGCGACGCGCACGCTTGCCTTCCTCAAGGCGATGGAGTTTTCCACGCTGACGCGCCGGGTGGCGGAGGCGACCGGAACCGATGTCACCGACATCGAGCCCGCGACCTTCGCCATTCCCGGCTGGGACACGCCCGACGGCAAGGGCCGGCAGGTGAAGGATCCCGCCGCCGAGGACGCGCCGGCAACCGGCAACGACGCCTCCGCGACGGGCGACGACACCGGCGAAGGCTGGCGGCCGCAGACCGTGGCCGAGGCGGCGGCCGACGCCGCCAAGGCGACGCCGGTCGATCATTCAGCCTATGAAACCGTGATGGATCTCGACCGGCTCAAGGCCTGGATCGCGGAAGCAACCGAGCTCGGTCACGTCGCCGTCGACACGGAAACCACCTCGCTCAACGCCATGCAGGCGGATCTCGTCGGCGTGTCGCTGGCAACCGCACCCGGCAAGGCCTGCTACGTCCCGCTCGGCCATGTCGACGGGGAGGGCGACCTGCTCGGCGGCGGCGCGCTGGTCGAAGGCCAGATCAAGATGCAGGATGCGCTCGCCGTCCTGAAGCCGCTGCTGGAGGATCCGTCGGTCCTCAAGATCGCGCAGAACATGAAATACGACTGGCTGGTGCTGCGCCGCTACGGCATCACCGTCGCGCCCTTCGACGACACGATGCTCTTGTCCTATGCCATCGATGCCGGCAAGGGCGGCAACGGCATGGACGCGCTGTCGGAGCGCTGGCTCGGCCATGTGCCGATCCCCTTCAAGGAGGTGGCCGGCTCCGGCAAGTCGATGATCACCTTCGACAAGGTAGCGCTCGACAAGGCGGCGGCCTATGCGGCGGAAGACGCCGATGTCACGCTGCGGCTCTGGCAGGTGCTCAAGCCCCGTCTGGCGGCGGAACGCATGGCCACCGTCTACGAGCGGCTGGAACGGCCGATGGTGCCGGTTCTGGCACGCATGGAGGAACGCGGCATCTCCATCGACCGGCAGATGCTGTCGCGCCTTTCCGGCGATTTCGCGCAATCGATGGCGCGGCTCGAGGAGGAAATCCACGGGCTTGCCGGCGAGACATTCAATCTCGGCAGTCCCAAGCAGCTCGGCGACATCCTGTTCGGCAAGATGGGACTTCCCGGCGGCAAGAAGACCAAGACCGGCGCCTGGTCGACCTCGGCCTCGGTGCTCGACGATCTCGCGGCGGAAGGCCACGAGCTGCCGGCACGGATCGTCGAATGGCGGCAGATGTCGAAGCTGAAGTCGACCTATTCCGACGCGCTGCCGGGCTATATCAACCCGACAACCAAGCGCGTGCATACCTCCTATTCGCTGGCGGCGACCACCACCGGGCGGCTGTCGTCGTCGGAGCCGAACCTGCAGAACATTCCGGTGCGCACCGAGTCGGGCCGCAAGATCCGCAAGGCCTTCGTCGCGGCCAAGGGCCACAAGCTGCTTTCTGCCGACTACAGCCAGATCGAATTGCGCGTGCTCGCGCATATGGCCGATATCGCCCAGCTCAAGCAGGCCTTCGCCGACGGGCTCGACATTCATGCGATGACGGCGTCGGAAATGTTCGGCGTGCCGATCGAGGGCATGGACCCGATGGTGCGCCGGCGGGCCAAAGCGATCAACTTCGGCATCATCTACGGGATTTCGGCCTTCGGGCTCGCCGCCCAGCTCGGCATCTCGCGGGGCGAGGCGTCGGACTACATCAAGACCTATTTCGAGCGCTTCCCCGGCATTCGCGACTACATGGAAGAGACGAAGAAATTCGTGCATGCGCATGGCTACGTCGAGACGATCTTCGGCCGCCGCGCGCATTATCCGGACGTGAACACCAAGAACCCGAACATGCGCGCCTTCTACGAGCGCGCGGCGATCAACGCGCCGATCCAGGGATCGGCCGCCGACATCCTGCGCCGCGCCATGGTGCGCATGGAAGAGCGGCTCGCAGCCTCGAAGCTCGACGCGCAAATGCTCTTGCAGGTGCATGACGAACTGATCTTCGAGGTGCCGGAAGGCCAGGTCGACGCCACCATCGAGCTGGTGCGCGACGTCATGGAATATGCCGCCGAACCCGCCGTGGCGCTCAAGGTGCCGCTGCAGGTCGACGCCCGCGCCGCCGACAACTGGGACGAGGCGCATTGACCGGTTGCCCGGTCTCCCGCGCCCTCGCCCCGTGACTGACGCGCGTCAGCCGGAACTGACGGAAAACCGCGCCTCCACGGCCGCAAGGCCCCGTTCCAGTGCGGCGGCGGCCTCTGCGCCGAGGTCGTCCGCCAGCTGCTGCTGAAACGAACGCGCGAGCTCGGCGAGCTCGGCATAGACTTTGGATCCCGTCGCCGTCAGCGTCAGCCATTCGATCCGGCGGTCGGCCTCGTCGACGCGCCGGCTCAGCCAGCCGCGCTCCTCCAGGGAGGCAACCGCGCGGCTCACCTTGGTCTTGTGCATGGTCGACTGCCGGCCGATCTCGGTCGCGGTGGTGCGCCCCAGCTGTCCGAGGATGGCGAAGGTGCGCCATTCCGGCCGGCTGATGCCATAGGCCTCGCGATAGCGCGCGGCAAACCGACGGCTGACAAGCTCGGAGGCCCTGACGAGCCTGTAGGGAAGAAACTCCTCGAGAAGCAAGCGGTCGGTCATCGCAATCCCCATTGAAGCCCCAGAAACGCGGCGGCGGAGAAATTTCCCGCGATCGCGCGTTGATAGTTACAAACTAAACAGTTACACATGCAACTATCAACTGTCTGAATTCAGGAGGGATCAGACATGCCACTCGACTACATGCCGGGCTTCGGCAACGACTTCGAGACGGAAGCGTTGCCGGGCGCCCTGCCGCAGGGCCAGAATTCGCCGCAACGCGCGCCCTACGGGCTTTATGCCGAACAGCTGTCCGGCTCGCCCTTTACCGCGCCGCGCGGCACCAACGAACGGTCCTGGCTCTATCGCATCCGCCCGTCGGTCAAGCACTCCGGCCGGTTCTCGCCGCTTTCCCTGGACGGATGGAAAAGCGCGCCGCATGTCGACCAGCATTCGCTGCCGCTGGCCCAGCTGCGCTGGGACCCGGTGCCGATGCCGACGACGCCGACGGATTTCCTTGCCGGCATGAAGACCATGACGACCGCCGGCGACGTCCACACCCAGGTCGGCATGGCAACCCATGTCTATGCGGTCAACGCCGACATGGGCGACGACTTCTTCTTCAACGCCGACGCCGAGCTTTTGATCGTGCCCCAGGTGGGCGCGCTCAGGATCGCCACCGAGCTCGGCGTCATGGAGGTCGCACCCAAGGAAATCTGCGTGATCCCGCGCGGCATGGTCTTCACCGTCTCGCTTCTTGACGGGGAAGCGCGCGGCTATGTCTGCGAGAACTACGGCGCGAAGTTCACCCTGCCCGATCGCGGACCGATCGGCGCCAACTGTCTCGCCAATCCGCGCGACTTCAAGACGCCGGTCGCGGCCTTCGAGGACGTGGAGAAGCCCTGCCGGCTGATCGTCAAATGGTGCGGCGGCTTTCACGCCACGACGCTTGAGGCCTCGCCGCTCGACGTCGTCGCCTGGCACGGCAACTACGCGCCCTACAAATACGATCTCACGACGTTTTCGCCGGTCGGCGCGATCCTGTTCGACCATCCGGACCCGTCGATCTTCACCGTGCTGACGGCGCCGTCGGGCGAGGAAGGCACCGCCAACATCGACTTCGTGATCTTCCCGGAGCGCTGGATGGTGGCGGAACACTCCTTCCGTCCACCCTGGTACCACCGCAACATCATGTCGGAGTTCATGGGCCTGATCTACGGCCGCTATGACGCCAAGGAAGAGGGTTTCGTGCCCGGCGGCATGAGCCTGCACAACATGATGCTGCCGCATGGACCGGATGCCTTCGGCTTCGAGAAGGCGAGCCGCGCCGAACTGAAGCCGGAAAAGCTCTCCGGAACCATGGCCTTCATGTTCGAAACGCGGTTTCCCCAGCACCTCACACGCTATGCTGCCGAACTCGACAGCCTGCAGGACACCTATCTCGACTGCTGGTCGGGGCTCAAGAAACGCTTCGACGGCACGATCGAAGGCAACTGGGATTGATCCATATGAAACTTGCAACCCTCAAGGACGGCACCCGCGACGGCAAGCTCGTCGTCGTCAATTCCGCGCTGACGCGCTGCACCGAGGCGACCCATATCGCCCCGACGCTGCAGGCCGCGCTCGACGACTGGGACAAGGCCGCGCCGAAACTCGCAACCCTTGCCGAAAGCCTGGAACACGACGCCGTGCCCTCCATGCGCTTTCACGAGCATGACGCGCTGTCGCCGCTGCCGCGCGCCTACCAGTGGGCGGACGGTTCGGCCTACGTCAATCACGTGGAGCTGGTGCGCAAGGCCCGCGGCGCGGAAATGCCGCCCTCCTTCTGGACCGACCCGCTGATGTACCAGGGCGGCTCCGACAGCTTCCTCGCTCCGCGCGATCCGATCCGCATGGGTGACGAGGCCTGGGGCATCGATATGGAAGGCGAAGTGGCCGTGATCGTCGACGACGTGCCGATGGGTGCGAGCCTCGACGAGGCCCGCGATGCCATCCGCCTGGTGATGATCGTCAATGACGTCAGCTTGCGCGGTCTGATCCCGGCGGAACTCGGCAAGGGCTTCGGCTTCTTCCAGTCCAAGCCGTCCTCGGCATTTTCGCCGGTGGCGGTGACGCCCGAGGCGCTCGGCGAGGCCTGGGACGGCGGCAAGCTGTCGCTGCCGCTTCATGTCGACCTCAACGGCAAGGCCTTCGGCCGGGCGGAAGCGGGCGTCGACATGACCTTCGACTTCCCCACGCTGATCGCCCATGCGGCCAAGACGCGCCCGCTCGCCGCCGGCACGATCATCGGCTCCGGCACGGTCTCCAACAAGCTCGACGGCGGTCCCGGCAAGCCGGTCGGCGAAGGCGGTGTCGGCTACTCCTGCATCGCCGAGATCCGCATGATCGAGACCATCGAGACCGGCGAACCGAAGACGCCCTTCATGCGCTTCGGCGACACCGTCCGCATCGAGATGCTGGACGCAGAAGGGCATTCGATCTTCGGCGCCATCGAGCAGACGGTCGAGAAATACACCCGCGGCTGACGCATCCGGCGCCCGCGACCACAGACACGAATTTTCAGGAGCCAACCATGGCCAAGGCATTCGCCTCACAGGGCGACATGAGCGAAAAGAACATCTCCTTCACCGAAATCGGCGACGGCCTGTGGGCCTTCACCGCGGAAGGCGACCCCAACACCGGCGTGATCATCGGCGACGACAGCGTGATGATCATCGAGGCGCAGGCAACCCCGCGTCTCGCCAACAAGGTGATCGAGAAGGTCCGTGAAGTGACCGACAAGCCGATCACCCATCTGGCGCTGACGCATTATCACGCCGTGCGCGTGCTCGGCGCCTCCGCCTACAATGCGCCCAATATCATCATGAGCGAAAAGGCCCGCTCCATGGTGGTGGAACGCGGCATGGAAGACCGCGAGTCCGAGTTCATGCGCTTTCCGCGCCTGTTCCAGGGCTATGACAACGTCAATGACATTCCGCCGCTGACCTGGCCGACCATGACGTTCAACGACCGCATGTCGGTCTATCTCGGCAAGCGCCGGGTCGACCTGATGTTCCTCGGCCGCGCCCATACCGCCGGCGACATCGTCATGTATGTGCCCGACAGCAACGTGATGTTCACCGGCGACATCGTCGAATATCACTCGGCCTGCTACTGCGGCGACGGTCACTTCCACGACTGGCCGGACACGCTGGAAGAAATCCGCGCCTGGGATGTCGACGCCATCGCGCCGGGCCGCGGCGACGCGCTCGTCGGCAAGGAAATGGTCAATGCCGCGCTCGACTCCACCAAGGACTTCGTCACCTCGACCTATCGCCCGGTGGCGCAGGTCGCGCTGAAGGGCGGGTCGCTCAAGGAGGCCTGGGACGCGGCGCGCGCCGAGTGCGACCCGAAGTTCTCCGACTACGCGATCTACGAGCACTGCCTGCCGTTCAACGTGGCGCGCGCCTATGACGAGGCCCGCGACATCGACACGCCGCGCATCTGGACGGCCCAGCGCGACAAGGAAATGTGGGAGGCCCTGCAGGGCTGATCCTGCGGGTCCCGCTCCGGTGGCCAGCCCGCCGGAGCGGGACCCTGCCGCCGTTTCTCGGGAGGAAACATGACGAAGATCTTCGAAACGCCGCTTTACCCCTATCAGCGCTCGGCCGATCAGGACGCTGAAACGCCGGTTCGCCATCCGGTCGTGGTGCTTGGCGCGGGGCCGGTCGGGCTTGCCGCCGCCATCGACCTGGCGCAGGCCGATATTCCGGTCGTCGTGCTCGACGAGAACGACAAGGTGAGCTGGGGCTCGCGGGCGATCTGCTTCGCCAAGCGGCCGCTGGAGATCCTCGACCGGCTCGGCTGCGGCGACGAGATGGTCGACAAGGGCGTCGTGTGGAACCTCGGCAAGGTGTTCTTCGACGAGCGCAAGGTCTACGACTTCAACCTCCTGCCGGAGGACGGGCACAAGCGGCCCGCCTTCATCAACCTCCAGCAATATTATCTGGAGCAGTATCTGGTCGACCGCGTGCGCGCGTTACAGGCGGATGGCAAATCCATCGAACTGCGCGGCGGCAACAAGGTCACGGCGGTCAAGCCGGACGACAGCGGCGTGCGCCTCACCGTCGAGACGCCGGACGGTCCCTATCTGATGGACGCGGACTGGCTGATCGCCTGCGACGGCGCCGGCTCGCCGACCCGCACCATGCTCGGTCTCGACTTCCAGGGCCGGGTGTTTGAGGACAATTTCCTGATTGCCGACGTGGTCATGAAGGCGGATTTTCCGACCGAACGCTGGTTCTGGTTCGATCCGCCCTTCAACAAGGGCCAGTCTGCGCTCTTGCACAAGCAGCCCGACGACGTCTGGCGCATCGACCTGCAGCTTGGCTGGGACATCGACCGCGAGGCGGAGAAGGACCCGGCGAAAATCGCGCCCAAGCTGGAAGCGATGCTCGGTCCCGACACGGACTACGAGTTCGAGTGGGTGTCGATCTACACCTTCCAGTGCCGGCGCATGGAAAAATTCCGCCACGGCCGGGTGCTGTTTGCCGGCGATGCCGCGCATCAGGTCTCGCCCTTCGGCGCGCGCGGCGCGAATTCCGGCTTCCAGGATACCGACAACCTGATCTGGAAGCTGAAGCTGGTGATTAACGGTACCGCTCCGGAAGCCCTGCTCGATACCTATGACGACGAGCGCGTCTATGCCGCGGACGAGAACATTCTCAATTCCTCGCGCTCGACCGACTTCATCACGCCGAAGAGCCACGCCAGCCGCGTCTTCCGCGATGCGGTGCTGGATCTCGCCGAGCATCACGCCTTCGCCCGTCCGCTGGTGAACTCCGGCCGCCTGTCGCTGCCGGCGATCTACGACGGTTCGCCGCTCAACGGCCCGGATGCCGCCGGTCTGCCGGTCCGCTCGCGCCCCGGCGCGCCGGCAAGCGACGCACCGCTCGCAGACGGCTGGCTGATCGACCGGCTCGGCGGCGGCTTCCAGCTCGTCACAATCGACACGCAAGCCCCCGATACGCTCGACGTCGACGGCATCACCGTGACCCGGCTTGCGCTGTCGGCGAAAGACGATCCGTCCGGCGCTCTTGCCGAGCGTTATCTGGGTGACGTGCCGGGCGCCGTCTACCTGATGCGTCCCGACCAGCATGTGGCCGCGCGCTGGACATCCTTCGATGCCGACGCGGTCGCTGCCGCCGTCAAAACCGCCACAGCCCGGGCCTGAGGAGCGCATCATGACCGCACAAACGCACGACACGCTCACGCTTGAGCCGAACATCAAGGATCCGGACGGCTTCTACGCCGAGCTTCTCGCCGCCCACGAGGGGCTGGACCGGGAGGAGAGCGAGGCGCTCAACGCGCGTCTTGTCCTGATCCTCGCCAACCACATCGGCGACCGCGACAAGATCCGCGCGGCGCTTGAAGCGGCGAAGCCGGCACGCTAACCGCCCGACGGCGGCCCGGAAGGAGAGGGCCGGACCGCCGCACAGGGCTTCTGCACGAACGCGGACGGGGCGTTCCTTCACCGACACGGACCTGAAAGGACCACCCATGAAAATCGAGCAGATCCACCACGTCGCCTACCGCTGCAAGGACGCCAAGGAAACGGTGAACTGGTATGTCGACAACCTGAACATGGATTTCGTTCTGGCGATCGCGGAGGACAAGGTGCCCTCCACCCATGAGCCGGATCCCTACATGCATGTTTTCCTGGATGCCGGCGCCGGTAATGTGCTCGCCTTCTTCGAGCTGCCGACCAAGCCGGAAATGGGCAAGGATCCCAACACGCCGGAGTGGGTCCAGCACATCGCCTTCAAGGTGAAGGACCGCGACACGCTGATCGCCTTCAAGGAAAAGCTGGAAAAGAACGGCATCGAGGTGCTCGGCGTCACCGACCATTCGATCTTCCATTCGATCTATTTCTTCGACCCCAACGGGCACCGCGTCGAACTGGCCTGCCCGGATCCGGCCGAAGACGAGATGCTGAAGAAGCTCGATGCGGTGAAATGGGACATGCTGGAGGAATGGTCGAAAACCAAGCGCGCGCCGCAGCACGCCGCCTGGCTGCACGCCAAGGAGCTCGACAAGTCCGGCGCCGCCTGACGCAGGTCCGGATGATCCGCATCCTTTGCAGCCCCGGTGCCAAGCGCCGGGGCTGTGACGTTTTCGCGCAATGCAAGACCGATGCGCGAGCCATTATGTATCAAATACCGAAACTAAACCGAACCGGGAGATGCCCATGACCCTCAGAATCGGCGAAACCGCCCCGAATTTCGACGTCGAGACCACGAACGGCAAGATCAACTTCCACGACTGGATCGGCGACAGCTGGGCCTTCTTCTTCAGCCATCCGGCCGACTACACGCCGGTCTGCACCACCGAGATGGGCCGGACCGCGCAGCTTGCCGACGAGTTCGCCAAGCGCAACACCAAGCCGATCGGCCTGTCGACGGATACGGTGGAAGAGCACAAGACCTGGATTCTGGACGTCAACGACACCCAGAACACCAATCTGACCTTCCCGATCGTCGCCGACCCGGACCTGAAGATCGCCAAGCTCTACGAGATGATCCACCCGTCCGAGAGCGAGACGGCGGCCGTGCGCAGCGTCTTCATCATCGATCCCAACAAGAAGATCCGCCTGACCATGACCTATCCGATGTCGGTCGGCCGGAACTTCGACGAGATCCTGCGGGTGATCGATGCGCTGCAGCTCGGCGACGCCAAGCGCATCGCCACCCCCGCCGACTGGCGCCCGGGCGACAAGGTCATCATTCCGCCCTCGATCAGCAACGAGGACGCCAAGGACATCTTCCCGCAAGGCTGGGACGAAGTCCGCTCCTACCTGCGCCTGACGGAAGTCTGAGACCGGGTCGCGACTTGAGGGCGCGCCGGATCGCCGGCGCGCTCACTTCCCCGCCGCAGTGCTGCTGCGAAACCATTGCACAGCCTGCGGCCTTGCCTCTCCGTCAGGCGTGATTTCACGCAATTCGACCTCCAACCGCCTCGTCTGACCGACCGCCCCGACGGCAAGCGCGAGACTGTGCCCGTCACCGCCGGGCCCGACCAGCACCGTCTGGCAAAACCGCCAGTCTTCCGACCGCTCCTCCCGGTCGGCGCGAAACGACAGCGATCGCCCGCCTGCGCCCGCGAAGCGAAAGGCGAAACTGTCGAGCGGGATCGCAAGCCCCATCCCCACCGCCTTGATGTAGCTTTCCTTGAGCGCCCAGAGCGCGAAAAAGCGGTCATCGCGCGCATCCTGCGGCAGCGCCCGTAGGTCCGCCACCTCGCGGGGCGCGAAAAAGCGCTCCGCCACGCCCTCCGACACCTGGCGGTTCATCGCCTCGACATCGACGCCAAGACGCAGGCCGGTCCCGGCCGGGGGTCCCACGGCAAGCGCGATCATGCCGTCGCTGTGCGAGAGATTGAACACCGGCGCATCGGCAACATCCGCCACATAGGGCTTGCCATGGTCTGCCACGGCGAACCGCCAGTCCGCCGGTGCGATCTTCGGGCAATGCATCGAGAGCGCATGACGTTTCAGCGCGTGGGCGAGCCGGCTCTGGCGGGCGTGGCGGGCGAAGCGGAAGCGGCAGGCCCGGGCAAGCTCGTCGTCGGACAGAACATCGCTCCAGCGCTCGTCCAGCGCATCGAACGCCGGATCCGCGTCGCGCAGGAGATAGATGCAGATCCTCGCATTCGCCGCCCCCATTTTCCCCGTCCGTTGCTTTTGCGCAGCCGCCGCGCCGACCTTCGTCGCCCACCTTACCGAAACGCCGGGACCCCGCCCAGCGGCTCGTTTGCGGCCTGGAGACACGCGTGCCCACCGGAAACCGTCACCAGACTGCCGCGACGACAGGAGGCCGCCGGACTGTCAATTTCTGCAGTTTCGGCACCGAAACGAACCGGAACACTCCCGGTGCGCATGTGGTGCGACCTGCACAGTCGGCAACAAAACCAAACACTTATCGAGACCATCCGCCCGGCTTCCGCCGGTGACGACCAATCTTGACAAGACCGAAGCGCTACGGCTTGATAGCGCAATCCATTAATTTGGACATATGTCCAATATATTGGATAATAACAAATCATCGAAGGGAACCGCCATGACCAGCTGCCTGCGGACAACCGCTCTTTCGCTTACGACTGTCGCACTTCTCGCAAGTTCGCCCGCCCTCGCCCAGGAGGGCAGCACGCTCGACAAGGTTCTCGAGCGCGGCTATCTGGTGCTTGGAACCGGCAGCACGAATGCGCCCTGGCACTTCAAGAGCGTCGACGACAAGCTTCAGGGCTTCGACGTCGACATGGGCCGCGTCGTCGCCAAGGCCCTGTTCGGCGATCCCGACAAGATCGAATACGTCACCCAGTCGTCGGACGCCCGCATCCCGAACATCACCACCGGCAAGGTCGATCTCACCTGCCAGTTCATGACCGTGACCGGCGAGCGCGCACAGCAGGTGGCCTTCACCATCCCCTACTACCGCGAAGGCGTCGGCCTGATGCTCAAGGCCGATGGCCCCTATGCCGACTATGCCGCGCTGAAGGCCGCCGGATCCGACGTGACGGTCTCGGTCCTGCAGAACGTCTATGCGGAAGACATGGTCCATGCGGCCCTGCCGGAGGCCACCGTCGACCAGTATGAGTCCGTCGACCTGATCTATCAGGCGCTGGAATCCGGCCGTGCCGACGCGGTCGCGACCGATCAGTCGTCGCTCGCCTGGTACATGACGCAGAACCCGGACCGCTATGTGGACGCCGGCTACGGCTGGAACCCGCAGTCCTACTCCTGTGCGGTTGCGCGCGGCGACCACGACTGGCTGCAGTTCGTCAACACCGCCCTGCACGAAGCCATGACCGGCGTCGAGTTCGACTTCTATGCGGCGTCGTTCAAAACGTGGTTCGGCGCGGAGCTGGCTCCGCCGCAGATCGGCTTCCCGGTCGAATACAAGTAACACCCTGGACGGGCGGCCGGCGACGGCCGCCCGTTCCTTTCCCCTTCGATGGCAGGACCCCGCAATGGGTTACACCCTCAATTTCTCCGCAGTCTGGCGCAATTTCGACGACCTGCTGGCTGGACTGCTGCTCAGTCTGGAGCTTGCGTTCGTCGCACTGCTGATCGGCTGCGTGCTCGGCCTCGTCACAGCCTTCGGACTGATCTCGCGCAACGGCTGGGCGCGGCGGCCCGCTGCCCTCTACGTGACCGTGATCCGCAACCTGCCGATCCTCGTGCTGATCCTGTTCGCCTATTTCGCGCTTCCGCAAATGGGCATCCGGCTCGGCAAGATCGAGAGTTTCGTGGCAACGCTCGCCATCTATTCCGGCGCCTATCTCGCCGAGGTGTTTCGCGCCGGCCTGATCTCCATCCCGCCGGGACTGTCGGAAGCCGGTCTCGCCATCGGCCTGAAGCCACGCCAGATCCGCACCTCGATCATCATTCCGCTGATGATCCGCAATGTGCTGCCGTCGCTGTCGTCGACGCTGATATCGCTGTTCAAGGACACGTCGCTGGCCGCCGCGATCGCGGTTCCCGAACTCACCTTCGAGGCCCGCAAGATCAACGTGGAGACCTTCCGCGTGGTCGAGACCTGGATCGTGGCCTCCGGGCTCTATGTCGCAACCTGTTCGGTGCTGGCCGCGTCGATGCGCGTCATCGAGCGCCGCCTCACACTCGCGCGGTAACACGATGAGCGATCTCCTCCATTTTCTCGATCAGATCTGGCTCGCCCGCTACGTCATCCTCAAGGGGCTCGGCCTCACGGTGTCGATTTCCGCGCTGGCCATCGCCGCCGGTTCGGTGCTCGGGATCCTGGTCGGCCTGTCGCTGACCTACGGCAACATCTTGCTGAGAAGCGTGGTGCGGATCTACACCGACTTCGTGCGCGGCACGCCGGTGCTCGTGCTGGTTCTCGCCAGCTTCTACATCCTCTCCGCGGTCGGCATCGATCTCAACGCCTTCCAGGCCGGGGTTCTCGCGCTTGCGGTGTTCTGCTCCTCCCACGTCGGCGAGATCGTGCGCGGTGCCCTGCAGGCGATCCCCAAGGGCCAGACGGAAGCGGCAAAGGCCATCGGACTGACCTTCCGGCAGACCTTCGTCTCCGTGCTCTGGCCGCAGGCGCTGCGGCAGATGCTGCCGACCTGGGTGAACACGGCGGCGGAAATGGTCAAGGCCTCCACGCTGCTGTCGGTGATCGGCGTGGCGGAGCTCTTGCTGCGCACGCAGGAGATCATCTCCCGCAACTTCATGAGCCTGCAGTTCTATTTCCTGGCCGGGCTTCTCTATTTCGTCATCAACTATGGCATCGAACGCTTCGGCAAATACGTCGAGCGCAAGACCGCCGTTCCATCCTGAGGGCTCATGCGATGAGCGATTGTCTGCTGGAAATATCCGGCCTTAGAAAATTCTTCGGGCCCGTCGAGGTGCTGAAGGGCGTCGATTTCTCGATGCGCGAGGGCGAGGTGGTCTCCATCATCGGATCGTCGGGATCCGGCAAGACCACGATGCTGCGCTGTATCAACATGCTGGAGGAGTTCCAGGGCGGAACCATCCGGCTGGACGGCGAGACCATCGGCTATGAGGAAACCGCCTCGGGCCGCAAGCGCAAGAGCGAGACGGAAATCGCCCGCCAGCGCGCCCTGACCGGAATGGCCTTCCAGCAGTTCAACCTGTTTCCGCACATGAGCGCGGTCGAGAACGTCATGCTGGGCCTGGTCAAGGTCAAGAAAATGGGCCGCGAGGAAGCCCGCGAGATCGCGCTGAAATGGCTGGAGCGGGTCGGCCTTGCCGAACGCGCCGGCCATTATCCGGGCCAGCTGTCCGGCGGTCAGCAGCAGCGCGTCGCCATCGCCCGGGCGATCGCCATGAACCCGAAGCTGATGCTGTTCGACGAGGTCACCTCCGCGCTCGATCCGGAGCTGGTCGGGGAAGTGCTGCAGGTGATCAAGGATCTCGCCGCGGACGGCATGAGCATGTTGCTCGTCACCCATGAGATGCGCTTCGCCTATGAGGTCTCCAGCCGCGTCATCTTCATGAACCAGGGCGTCATCGGCGAGCAGGGCGATCCGAAAGTGATGTTCAACGCGCCGCAGAGCGAACGCCTTGCGGAGTTTCTCAAGACGTCGAGCTTCGTCTGACCTCACGGCAGGAGGTCGACAATCACCGGCCGGATCGCTCACAGGCGCGGCTCCTCGCACGCATGCTTGCGCCGGATCGCGGATGATGGTGGATTGCCCGGTAAACGTCGACTGTATCGCCTGCCGATCAGACGGACCCCGGACCTGTGCGCAGCCAGGGCGCGCTTCGATTTCATGAGGTTGAGAAATGGCTGGCGATGCTGAAGAACCCGGTTCACGACGGTCCCGCGGCCTCGACCGTGCCTTCGAGATCCTCGAGTTCCTGAGGGTCCGTCGCGAGGCGCTGCGCCCCAACGAGATCGCGGTTGCCATCGGCGCGCCGCGCTCCTCCGTCTACGAGCTGGTCAACCTGCTGCTGCGTCACGGCATGCTGGAGTATCAGGGCGACGACGGTCGCGTGTTCCTGGGCCGGCGGCTCTATTTCCTCGGCACCGCCTATTCGGAGCATTTCGACCTGATGCGGGAATGCGAGACGATGCTCACCCGCCTCGCCAAGGAAACCCGCGAAACCGCGCAGATGTGCCTGCTTGAGGGCAACAAGTACACGGTCGCGATGATGCGCGAGGGCGTGCGCGCCTTTCGCATTTCCTCCAATATCGGCGAACTGGTGCCGATCCCCTGGACCGCCTCCGGGCGCCTTCTCGTCTCGCATCTGAGCGACGCGGAGATCCTCGACTTCATTCCCGCCGAGGACTTCGTTCTGCCCAATGGCGAAACGCTCGATACCGCGACATTTCTCGCCGAAGTGCGCCAGGCAGCCGCGGAGGGCTATTTCAGCTTTCACAGCGCGGTGGAGAATTTCACCTATTGTTTCGCCGTTCCCGTCCGCCAGGCGGACGGCAGTTTCGTTGCCACGCTCTGTCTTGTCGCACCCAAGGAAGACGGGCTTCGCAACCGGGACAGCTACCTCAACAGCCTGCTGACGGCGGCCGAGGAATTGTCGGAGCGCCTCGGCTATTCGCCCGGTACACGGCGCGTGAACGGCTGATGCCGCATCCCGCGGCCGCCAAGCACGGTTGACGTCGCCACCGCCCGCCATAGGTCACGTCTCGTCCAGCATCAGTGGAACGAGGCTCCCATGCACATGCGTCTGTCCGCCGCCATCGCCGCCTTCGCGCGCTCCGTCATTCCTCTTGCGCTGGTCGCCGCGATTGTCGGCCTGGTCGCGCCGGCCCACGCAGATTCATCGCAAGAGGCCTGGACCGCCCTGAGGCAGCCTGGCGCGGTGGCCGTCATGCGTCACGCGCTTGCCCCTGGAACCGGGGATCCGGCAGATTTCGATCTAGGCGACTGCGCGACACAGCGAAACCTGGATGACCGCGGCCGGGCGCAGGCACGTGCAATCGGCGCAAGCCTGCGATCCGAAGGGATCGTTTTCGACCGGGTCCTGACGTCGCAATGGTGCCGTTGTCGGGAGACGGCGGAACTGCTCGCCATGGGCACGGTCGAAGAGCTCCCGGCGCTGAATTCCTTCTTCGGGCAGCGCGCCCGCAGCGCCGAACAGACCCGGAAAACCGGGGCGTTCTTGAAGGAACTGAGCGCAGACGCGCGCGTTCTGCTCGTCACGCATCAGGTCAACATCACGGCGCTGACCGGTGTCTATCCCGCGTCCGGCGAAATCGTCGTCGGTCGCATGGGCGCCGAAGGGTTCGAGGTTGCCGGCTCCATCGAGATCGCGCCGTAACGACAAAACGGCGCCCTCGCTTCAGCCCGGCCGGCTGAATACCAGCGCCGCATTCACCCCACCGAAGCCGAAGGCGTTGGACAACACATGGTCCACGCGGGTCTTCCGCGCGGTGTCGGAGAGAAGGTCGAAGCCCTCCGCCTCCGGCATCGGCGTCTCGATGTTGAGAGCAGGCGGAAGGGTCTGGGTTTCGATGGCCCGCACGGCAAAGACCGCCTCTATCGCGCCGGCCGCCCCAAGCATGTGACCGGTCGCCGACTTGGTTGATCCGACCGGCACACCGCCGGCGCCCGGCCCGAACACGCTCTGCAGTGCGGCCAGTTCCGCCGCATCTCCCACCGGGGTCGAAGTGGCATGCGCATTGACATAATCGATGCGGTCCGGCGCCAGCCCCGCCATTTCCAGCGCGAGATCCATCGCCCGGGCCGCCTCGCGCCCGTCCGGCCATCCGGCCGTGACATGATGGGCGTCCGTCGTCGTGCCATAGCCGGACAGGATGGCAAGCGGGCGCGCGCCACGCCGCTCGGCATGGCTCAGGCGCTCGATGACCAGCATCGCCGCGCCTTCCGAAAGCACAAAGCCGTCGTGCCCGGCGTCGAACGGCCGCGAGGCACGCTCCGGCGTATCATTGAACCCGAAGGAGAGCGCGCGAGCGGCAGTAAAGCCGCCGATCGCCACCGGATCCACGCAAGCCTCCGTGCCGCCGCACAGCGCGATATCGGCCTCACCCGACCGGATCAGCCGCAAGGCATCGCCAATGGCCTGAGCGGACGCCGCACAGGCAGTGACAGGCGCGCCGGACGGACCGTGAAATCCGTGGCGGATGCCGATCTGGCCGGTGGCAAGATTGGGCAGGAACGACGGCACCACGAAAGGCGAGAGGCGGCGCACGCCGGACAGCCGGATGGTTTCCGCCGCGGCGGTGATCGCCGGAACGCCGCCGACACCGGTTCCGATGATCGTGGCGGTGCGCTTGCGCGCCTCCCCGTCCTCGGGAGCCCAGCCGGCCTGCGCCAGTGCCTCGCCGGCGGCTGCCACCGCGTAATGGATGAAGAGGTCGGTCTTGCGCAGATCCTGAGGCGACATGCTCGCTGTCGGGTCGAATCCCTCGGGATCGTCCTCGCGCGAGGGGACGAGTCCCGCGATCCGACACTTCCAGCCTTCGGTGTCGAAGCGTGTGTTCGGGGCGATGCCGCTTTTCCCGGCAAGCAGCCTGGTCCAGCTCGCGTCAACGCCGGACCCAAGCGGCGAGACCGCGCCGAGCCCTGTGACGACAATGGGATCCTGCATGTTAGCTCCGCTGTCTGCAAATTAATGTGTATATACACACTCCATATCACAGTTCGACGGGGGCGCAATACCCGGGGGCGGATCGGACTAGCCCCGGGCGAGGTGGCGGGCGACCTTCAGATAGGTTTCGACCTCGGCGTCGCTTAGGCCCTGCATCAGTTCGGCCTTTGCCTTGCGCCATTGCGGAAGCAATTCGTCAAGAACGGCAGTGCCGGTCTGTGTCAGCTCGCAAACGCGGCGGTTGCCGGACTGCCCGTCGCGGCGACGCACAAGGCCCTTGCGCTCAAGAAGATCGAGGTTCCGGGTAAGGCTGGTCCGGTCGAGCAGGACCTTGCGGGCAAGAACGGACACGGGTTCTCCGGGTTGGGAGCGGATCGCGGCGAGCAGGTAAAACTGCTGGACCGTTACACCCAGATACCTCAGGCGTGCATCGTAGCGCCGCAGCAGGAGCCGCGAGGCTGCCACGGTGTTCATGATGATGCAGCTCGACAGGTCCTCAGAGTTGGACATAGCGGCGTCCCTGTTTTCTCGGGTTCCCTCGCACTCCGCCCGCCGTCGATCACAGGCTGCCCCGATGGGACGGAGCGGACGCCCACCAATACGCCAGGAACCGGTGAAACCGGAAGCGCCCCGGGCGAGAAATCGCAAGCAGCGGGCGGAATACGACGTGAAAACAAAACGGCCCGGCAATGGCCGGGCCGCTTGTCATCTTTTCGAGAAACCGAGATTATGGCTTCAGGACGATCTCGTCGACGGTCGCCTGTCCCTTCGGCCAAAGGATGGCTGCGTCCTTCGGCGACTGGTTGGCTTCGCTGTACTGGATCACGAAGATCGGCACGTCTGGCCACTGCTGGAACATCCAGCCCGGCTCCTTGTCCTGCGAGAAGTAGATCTCGCCGCGCGGGCCTTCCCAGCGCAGCTCGCGCAGGCCGGCCTGGATCTTCTTCGGATCGGCCGACTTCTGCGCCTTGATCGCTTCCGCGATCACCATCACGCCGTCATAGCCTTCCATCGCAACCGCATTTGCCGGACGATCGAACTTCGCCTGGAAAGCTGCGGAGAAGGAACGCGACTTTTCCGTGTCGGGCTTGCCCGGAAGACCGGCCGGGTTGCCGATGACATGCACGCCCTGGTCGCCCATCACGTTCCAGAATTCCGGCTCCAGAACGTCCGCGCCCGCAGCGAAGATCGCCGTTTCGGAGGACGGCGCAAGGCCGAGATCGGCAGCCTGCTTGAGCATCAGCAGAAGGCCCGAGCCGGTGAAACCGGCCACGATCAGATCCGGCTGCGGATCGGCGCGCTTCAGCTGCAGCAGCTGGGGCGTGAAATCCGTGACCGTGTTTTCGGCCGTGAAGGAGGTGACGTTGGCGCCGGTCCCCTCGAGGTTCTTGGTGAAGACGTCGATGACGCCCGCGCCCCAGTCCGAGTTCTCGGAGATGATCGCGATGTTCTTGAAGCCGGCTTCCTTCACCCAGTCCGCGGCAACCGAATAGACCAGCGAGTTCGCGACGGTCACGCGGAACACCTGCGGGATCTGGGCGGCCGTGACCGTATCGGACCAGCATTCACCCGCGATGAAGGGGATGTCGTATTTCGCCGCCACGGGACCCACCGCGCCGCAAACGGCCGAATGGGCGGATCCCTGCACCGCGACAACGCCTTCCGAGGAGGCGAGACGCTCGAACGCGGCGACGCCCTTCTCGGGAACGCCGGAGGTGTCCTCGACGATCAGTTCGACCTTCTTGCCCAGAAGGCCGCCTGCCGCATTGAGTTCCTCGACCGCCAGGATCATGCCGTCCCGGAGAGATTCGCCGGTCTGGACGCCGCCGGGAGGCGACAGCGGCGCGATGCCGCCGATCTTGAGCGTTTCCTGCGCAACCGCAGGCACCACCATCGCAGTCACCGCAATTGCCGCAAGGGTTGAAAGGACCCTCATAATGTTCTCCTCCAAAAGTTTCGCAGGGCAGTTCGCACCGCTCAGGCGGGTTGTTGCCACCAAAGTTTCGCCTGAAGGTTCCGGCGCTTGCAATATCTGACAGGGGCTGCAACTGTCGCGGACTGACGCGAAAACGGAGACAAGTCGTGACCAGGGGCGATTTCACCACGGACAATTTCACCGCGAACCTCAAGCTCGCGGTGAGCTACTACCCGTCTGTCTCCGAGATGTGCCGCAAGCTTGGCATCAATCGCCAGCAATTCATGAAATACCTCGCCGGAACCTCGTTCCCGTCGCGGCACAACCTGCGACGGATCTGCGATTTTTTCGGGATCGATGAATACGAAGCATTGATGCCGCACGACCAGTTCCGAAACATCGTCCGGCTCAGACCAAACCAGGGCTCCGACGATCTCGACATCCCGCCAATCCTGTCAAGCATTCTCAGCAAGTCGAAAAGAAGTCACGACAAGCTGACGAAGACGCATGGATACTATTACAAATATTATCTTTCATTCTCGAAGCCGGGGCACATCATCCGGTCCCTGACCTATGTTTATCCCTGGAAAAAGCACACGCTTTACAAGACCCTGGAAAGACTGAGGCGGGACGGCGTGAGCGGCACGCCCGACGTCTACAAATACGCCGGGATGGTGACGATAATGGGCGACCGGATGCACATGCTGGACAAGGAAACCATCACCGGCGCGGAGCTGACGCAAACCGTTCTCTACATGAACTACCGGAACCGGGTCACTTTCCTCACCGGCCTGACGGTCGGCGTATCGGGAGGTGACGCGCATGAACCGTCCGCGTCACGGGTGGTGATGGAGTTCATCGGTCGCTCGGTCAATCTGCGCCACGCCATTGCAGGCTGCAAACTCTACGATACGACCTCACCCGACATTTCGCCCCAGATCCGCGATCACCTCAGCGCCAACGGCCGGATCGACAGTCCGCTTCGCGCGGGCACCTTCTGACGGCAACCGCCCGAATGCCGGACAAGGGCAATGGGGGACGCTACCCGGGCCGCCAGCGGAGGCCGCCCGGGCCGGATCAGAACAGCCACTCGGCTATGGTGTCACGATACTCGGCATCGAATTTCGCTTTCGTGCCCTCGAGCTTGTTGGCGCCCAGCTCCAGAACATAGACATAGTCGGCGACATCGACCCCGGCGATCACGTTCTGGTCGACCATGAGGATGGTGCGGCCCTCGTCCTGCACCAGACTGCGCAGATGCGCGTAGATCGTCTGCGCCCGCTTGGGGTCCAGCCCGACGGTCGGCTCGTCCACCAGAATAAGGTCGGGATCGGACATCAGCGCCAGCTCAAGCTGCATCAGGCGCTGCTGGCCGCCGGACATCAGCCCCGCCCGCCGGCCCGCGAAATCCTTGAGGTAGGGCGCGCGCTCGTAGACCCGCTCGATCGCGGATTTCGCGCGCTTGCGGTCGTTGCGGAAGGCCCATGTCGCCATCTCGACGTTTTCGGCCACCGTCATGTCCTTGAACAGGGCATGGCGCTGCGCGACATAGGCTATGCCGGCGGACACCAGCTCGCGCGTCGCGATACCCGTGATGTCGCGATCCTTGTAGGTGATCCGTCCGGAACCGGGCTTGAGCTGTCCGATGATCGTCTTCAGCAGGGTGGACTTGCCGACGCCGTTGGCGCCGATGATCGTCGTCAGCTGCCCGGGCCGCGCGACAACGCTGACACCGCGCAGGATGTCGATGTCGCGCTGATAGCCAGCGGTGACGTCCCGCACTTCAAGCTGCATGATGATCTCCCAGATAGGCTTCCAGCACGGCGGGATCGTTGCGGACGGTCTCCGGGTCGCCGTCGGCGATGATGTCGCCGTAGCTGAGCGTCACCACCCGGCGGCAGAGACCGAAGATCGACCCCATGTCGTGACTGATCAGGATGATGGTCGCGCCGGCCTCATTCCACTCGACGATCTTCTCGTACATGAACCGCTTCAGCTCCGGATGAACGCCGCCGAAAGGTTCGTCCAGGAGCACGATCTTCGGATCCAGCATCATGATCCGGCCGAATTCGAGCAGCTTGGCCTGCCCGCCGGACAGGGAGGATGCCGGGCTGTCGGCCAGCCGGGTCAGCTTCAGCTTCTCCAGCACGCCGTGTGCCTTGTCCCGCGCCGACGACCGCGACAGCCGCCAGTCCGCCAGCGCGCCGACGAGCATGTTCTCGAGCACCGTCAGGCGCTTGAACACCTTGGTCACCTGAAACGACCGGCCGATCCCCAGCCGCGCCAGCGTGGACGGCGCGAGGCCGTCGGTCTTGTGCCCTTCGAGCGTGACCGCGCCGCCGCTGGCCTTGTAGTAGCCGCCGATGATGTTCAGCAGCGTCGTCTTGCCCGATCCGTTCGGGCCGATCAGACCGACGAGTTCGCCTTTCTGGAAGCTCAGGTCGATGCCCTTCAACGCCTGAAGGCCGCCGAAGCTCTTGGAGAGATTCGATATGTCGAGTTGCGGTTGCATGTCGCTCATCCCTTCCGCTTCAGGAGGTTTTCCAGCCATCCGAAGACGCCGTTCGGCGCGAAGCGCAGCATCA
The DNA here is from genome assembly GCA_002709505.1 of Paracoccaceae bacterium. Taxonomy (GTDB): domain Bacteria; phylum Pseudomonadota; class Alphaproteobacteria; order Rhizobiales; family Stappiaceae; genus Stappia. The sequence goes on from PARB01000025.1 coordinate 46,695, forward strand.
GGATCGCGATGATGCCGAACACCGCCAGACGCCATTCGCCCAGTTCGCGAAGGGCCTCGAGCAGGATCTGCAGCAAAACGCCTCCGAAGGCGGCATAGACGACATTGGAAAACCCGCCGATGACGGCCATCGCCAGGACATAGCCCATCTCCTGCATCGACATCATCGACGGGGTGATGAGCTGGACGAAATGGGCGTAGAGCCCACCGGCCAACCCGGCGAAGGCGGTCGAGCAGCCAAAGGCCAGCGACTTCCACAAGGTGACATTCACACCGAGCGACGCCGTGCCGTCCTCGTCTTCCCGGATTGCCTGAAAGAACAGACCGATCCGGGAGCGAAGCAGCAACAGCATCAACAAGACGCTGGCAACGGCCGCGGCGAGGAAGATGTAATAATACGTGGCCGGGCCGGCCCCCTCGATCAGCGGCCGCACCTGCAGGCCGCGCGAGCCCTGGGTCAGCTGGTGCTCGGCGGTAACGGTGATGCGCAGGATCTCGCCGAAGGCGATCGTGGTCAGTCCGAGATAGGCGCCGTGCAGTCGCAGGGTCAGCCAGCCGATGAACAGCCCGAGCACCCCGGCGGCGGCCACTCCCAGCAGCAATGACGGGATCACCGGCAGGTCCAGATACATCCCGGTCAGCACCGAGACATAGGCGCCGAGCCCGCTCATTGCCGCCTGGGCGAAACTGATCCGCCCGACATAGCCCACCAGCAGGGACCAGCTGGAGGCGAGCATCGCATAATAGAGGCCGATGGTGAGCGTATAGAGCCAGTATTGCGGCACGCCGATCAGGGGCAGCATGGCCGCGAGGCCGACGAACCCCAGGAGCACTTTGTGAAACAGAGTCATGCGCGGCGCTCCGGCTTGCCGAACAGCCCTTGCGGTCGCACCAGCAACACGAGGATCAGGACGACCAGGCCATAGGCATCCTTGTAGGCCAGCGCCCGGTTGGTATCGGGGATGAGGATCGTCGCGAAGACCTCGACCTGGCCGAGGATCAACGCTCCCACGATTGCACCGGGGATCGATCCCAGTCCGCCGAGAACGACCACGATATAGGCCTTGATCGCCGGGACAGCGCCCATTGCAGGCACCACGTTGAACACCGGGCCGATCAGCGCGCCGGCCGCGCCGGCCAGTGCCGCACCGGCCCCGAAGGACAGCATGGAAACCCGGGAGATGTTGATCCCGAAGGTCTCCGCCGCCGCCCTGTCCTGGCTGACGGCGCGCACCGCCTTGCCCGCCCAGGTGTATCGCAGGATCAGCAGCAGTCCGACGATCAGGAGAATGCCGATGCCCGCCGCCGACAGGCGGTCGCCGGGAATGATGAGTTCGCCGAACTCGACAATGCCGCGCGACACCGGCGCGGGGCTTTGCGGCCACGGGCCGAACACCGAGTTGGCCAGGTTCAGCAGCATGATCGCCAGGGCGAAGGTGATCATGATCGCGTATTCGTCAGGCCGGTCGACCTTGCCGGTGTGAATCGGCTTTATCAGCGTCTGCTCCACGAGCACGCCGACGGCCATGAGGATCACGACGGCGAAGACCACGCCGAATATCGGGGGCAGGCCCAGCAATGTCACCGCCAGATAGCAGGAATATCCACCCAGCATGTAGAACTCGCCATGGGCGAAGTTCACAATTTTCAGCACACCGAAGATCAACGCAATCCCCAGCGCGATAAGCGCGTAGAACGTACTGATGATCAGTCCGTTCGCCGCCTGCTCCGCGATGGCAACTAGGGTCATAGTGCCGGCACCCTCCCTCTTGTGGTCCGGGCGCATTATGCACCGACACTTCAGCCGCGATAGGTCGAAGGCGCGACAGCATTTGTCTTGTCATGAAGCGGCAAAAGCGTCTAGTCGCGACAACTCACGCGGAGCCGCAGGCAAGACAATCGGCCGGCGGCCGGCTTAATCTTCCGAAAAAGCGCCAACGGAAGGACCTGGCATGAAACCCGATTGCACCACCACCTGGCCAGGAAGCCTGACCGAGGGCTCGGCAACCGACCGCGTCGAGGCCTGCCTTGCCCGGATCGCGGCGCTGGACGGAAAACTGCATTCGGTTTCAAGGGTTTTCACAGACCGGGCCCTCGCGCGCGCCGGCGAGCTCGACCGCGCCGCGGCAGAGGGGCACCCCCGAAAGCCCCTTCACGGCCTGCCGGTTCTGGTCAAGGAGCTCATCGACATCGAGGGCGTGCCGACCGACTTCGGCTCTCTTGCCTATGCCACGTCGCCCGCCAACGCCACGGCCCCCGTGCTGAAGCGTCTGCAAGACGCCGGCGCGATCCTGCTGGGAACGACGCATATGGTGGAGTTCGCCATTGGCAGCTGGGGCACCAACCACGCGAAGGGAACGCCCTGGAACCCCGCGGACAGCGAGATCCACCGCGTTGCCGGCGGCTCCAGCAGCGGGTCCGCCGTGGCGGTGGCCGCAGGCCTGGCGCCGGTCGCGATCGGCAGCGACACCGGCGGATCCATCCGCATCCCGGCAAGCTTGTGCGGCGTGGTCGGGTTCAAGCCGACCTACGACCTGATTTCCTGCGAGGGGGTCGCACCGCTCGGGCCGACCTTCGACACGCTCGGTCCGATCACGCGCAGCGTGGCGGATGCGCGTCTTGTCACGGAGGTCATGGCCGGCGTCGACCTCGCCCATCCGCCGGTGTGCGTCGGCGACCTGCGGATCGCACGCGTGAGCGATGCCGCCCTTTCCGAAATGTCCGGGGAGGTGGCGACGGCCTATGCGGAGGGTCTGGCACGGCTCACCGCCGCCGGGGCAAGGATCGAGGAAATCGACCTGCCGTTGTCGTTCATCGACTTTCAGACGCAGAACGGCGACATCGTTGCATATGAAGCCTATCGCCACCTGCATGCGCTGGTTGACGACCCCAAGACGCCGCTCGACCCGCATGTCCGCAAGCGGGTGCTGGCGGGCCGCGCCATCAGCGAAGACCACTATCGCAACCGGCTGTCGGAAATGGCCGCGACGAGGCACGAATTCGAGGAGCGGTTCGACGGTTTCGATCTTCTCGCCCTGCCCGGAACCCCGCTCCCTGCCGCGCCGACGTCGGAGGTGCAAGAAGACCAGATCCCGATGTCGCGCTATACGCGCGTCGCAAACTGCCTGAACCTTTGTGGCATCAGCCTGCCGCTGACGCGCCCCGCCGGCGAACTGCCCGTCGGCCTCCAGCTCTGCGGCCGCGCCGGCGCCGATGCGTTCCTGCTGGCCGCCGCCGCATCGGTCGAAGAAACGATCTGACCCGTCCTTGCAACGCCGCAAGCACCCCGCCGGGCACGGTTCACGGACTGTCCCCGGCGGGCTCGTGCGCCATCACGTTCCGCGCAACATGCGCCAGGCCGACCGTCCGCGACAAGACAACGTCGCGCCCAGCGCCGCACATCAATATTGCAGCGACAAACAACGACTTGCGTGATGTTCGAACAAGGAGAAATGGCGCACCCGACAGGATTCGAACCTGTGACCTCTGCCTTCGGAGTTGGTTCATTGCCCTATCCGAATTGCGCGATAGGGCACGCCAGAGCACGATAACCGACTGAAAAACATTGATTTTCAGAACCCCCTCTCCGAAGTCTCTATCCGAGAATACGCCCGAATTTGCCGCGAAGCGCTTACGTGGTGCTTACGTGAAAGTCGGGTCAGGCAGGGACTGGAACCATGGCGAAGATCACCAAGCGGGTCGTCGATACGGCCGAAACAGGCACCAAAGACTACGTCATTTGGGATGATGAACTCCCTGGGTTTGGTCTGCGCGTCTTCGCATCCGGAAAGCGCAGCTATGTGATTCAGTATCGATCAAGAGGACGTTCGCGTCGCTATACGATAGGCCTCCATGGCATATGGACCCCAGAGACCGCGCGTCGTGAAGCGAAAGCGCAACTTGGCCGAGTCGCTCATGGTAATGACCCCGCAGAGGAACGAGAAAAAGATCAGAAAGCGCTGACCATAAAGCAGCTCTGCGAGCAATATATAACCGACATGGAAGCCGGCCTCATCCTGGGGAAAGGCGGCCGGCCGAAGAAGGACACTACCATCGCCACCGATGTCGGCCGTATCCGCAGGCACATCATTCCTCTTCTTGGGACACGACGTGTGCGGGACATCACAAAGCCGGACATGAACAACCTGATGAAAGACATCATTGCCGGTAAGACGCGCGTGACCATGAAAACCGAAAAGCTCCGCGGCAAGGCCATCGTTCGCGGCGGCCGTGGCACCGCGATCCGGACCATGGGCCTGCTCGGTGGCATCTTCTCTTTTGCCGTCGAGGCTGGCGTGATCGAGCACAACCCGACGCATGGTCTCCGCAAACCGAAATATCAGGTCCGCGACCGCCGGCTCAGCGAAGCCGAGTATCGGGTTCTAGGCGGCATTCTTCGCGAGGCGCAGGAGAGCGACCACTGCCGCCTACACGCCGATATCCTCAGGCTGATCGCGCTGACTGGCTGCCGTCGCGGAGAAATCATAAATCTCAAATGGAGCGAGGTCGATCTTGAGGGTAGCTGCCTGCGGCTGATCGATAGCAAGGAGGGATCTTCCGTTCGTCCTGTCGGATTGCCTGTTGTCGAGTATCTCGAAGACGAACGAAAGCGGCGGGCAGGCACGTATGTCTTCCCCGGCAAGGGCTTGGACAACGCCGTCGGGAACTTCCCACAGAGTTGGAAGAAAATGTTCAAGGACACGCCGCTTTGGGACGTGACCCCTCACGTTTTGCGGCACAGCTTCGCGAGTATCGCGAACGATTTGGGGTTCACTGAGATCACGATCGCCGCCCTAATTGGTCACGCCAAAGGATCTGTAACCAGCAAGTATGTTCACACGCTAGACTCCACTCTGATCATGGCGGCTGACACCGTGTCCGGTTACGTGGCGGCGCTGCTCGAAGGCGTCGAATTCAGGCGGAGCACATACACATTGGACCGGCAGTCAAGGCAAGGTGCGATCGATAGCGTGCTCAGCAGGGCAAAGGATTCTAGATAAGAGCCTGCTTGAGAGAGGAGCCGGAGTCTTTACTGAGAAGAACGGGCATGATACCCGTTCTCTAATCAAGATCGGGTATCATGCCCATTCTCGGGGAGGGTCCCACTGCGATACGTCCCGACACAAGTGGCGTCCGAACTAACTGGCCTTTCGACGGATAAACTTCGCGAGTGGACCAGTAGGCGTGCGCTGATACCAGCCGATGTCCGACCAAAGAAGAAGGGTTCCCCTGCCAAATTCACTTGGCAGACGATTCTAGTGTTGAGAATTGCGGTGCTTCTGCGTGAGAGATTCCATCTTGAACTGCAAGCGCACAGAACGTCGTTCATCAATTTGCGGTCGGATCTGCGAAAGCGATCCTTCATTACTTTGTGGGGACATCGGGTGGCTATGACCCCGGACCAATGGATGATCCTCGATGAGGAAGCCCCCATAGCACAAGATGATGCGCTACTGATCCGCCTTGACCCACACTTGCACGTGCTGCGAACTGGATTTGCGCTCCCTGATGTCACCGCAGGCCGCGGACAACTCGACCTCTTTTCTCTGCCGAACCTGCACCGCGCTGACGGCTCGAAAGCACCAGCCAAAGCAGCTGAATCTGACCGGAGGCGTTCTGCATGAGGGCTGGCGGAAATCTGACAAAGTCCATTTGGCAAACTCCTTTGTTAAACTTGTTTGTTCCTGTTATGTTCTCGCTTGGCGAGACTTTGGATGAGCAATAGCTATGAGCGCGGAATCGATGCAGAATTGGCTGGAGAGGCTCGGCTACAATGCTGAACCTGCCGTCTTGCATCGTCGCGGCGATGACGTTCCCGAAACTCATCCATATGCACTTGAACTCAAGACCCTCCTGAGACCGGAAGGCCCAATACGTGCTCACGCAGTCTTTGACGTGGAGGGGGTGCCTACAGTCGTGTTCGTAGGAGAGGATGGAGATTCTCTTTCGTCTCAAGCGCTCGACGAAATCCGCAAACGTGTTTGGAATCAAAATCTTGCTACTATAGTTATTGAAATCAAAGGCGACACAGCCCTAGCTGTGCCTGCCCGAAAGCTGCGTAACGCAGGCCAACAGCTTATCCTTGATGACGCCCGACCGGACGGTCCTTTCTCTGCGCTCGACATAGCCTCTGCCAATGTCTCCCGGCGCGTTCCCAACTGGTTCGATGTAAAGGCGCGAGTCGACCGAAAGTTGCTCGCGAACCTCTCCGTTGTCGTCTCACAGCTTGCCGATCAGGGACTCTCGGGAGCATCGAAGGATCACGATCGCCGTCATCTGGCCGAGCTGCTTATGGGCCAGATTCTGTTCGTCTCCTATTTGGAACATCGCGAGATAGTCGGCGCCACTTACCGCGATCGCCGCCAAGTCTCTCAACTCCATCATCTGATCGCCGAGAAAGATCGGGCTGGACTCAGAACACTGATTGACGCGCTTCGATCGGATTTCAATGGCGACTTCATGGGAGATGATCGCCACGATCCCTGGACCAAACTCACGGATGACGGCTTCAACCTGATCAATCGCTTTCTACAGCGCACTGATATGCGAACCGGCCAAGGTGATTTTTGGAACTACGATTTCAGCTATATTCCGGTCGAGTTACTTTCTGGTCTCTACGAGTCTTTCTTATCGGATGAACAGCAGGCTAAGGACGGCGCGTATTACACGCCACGTCACCTTGCTATGCTCGCGGTCGACCAGGCGTTCACGAATTCATCCGACCCGCTCTCTGAAACGATTTTTGACGGTGCATGCGGCTCCGGCATACTCCTAACCACGGCCTATCGTCGGCTGATCGCACTGTCAGAAGCACGCGAAGGGCGTCAACTGAGTTTCCGCGAACGCGCAGACCTGCTCCGAGGTCGTATTTTTGGCGGCGACATCAATTTTATGGCCTGCCGTGTCACAGCGTTCAGTCTCTATTTGTCGCTCCTGGAAGGCCTAAATCCTGCCGACATCATGGAGGCGCAGGAACGAGAGGGGACGAAACTGCCGTCATTGAACGGCTCAAACCTTACCTATGGTGAGGACGCAGCAGACTTTTTCCGCGATGATCATGCTTTCAGCGGTAAGCGCTTCTCGCTCATTATCTCGAATCCGCCATGGGCCGAACCTGAAGGCTCCTCTAAGACGAGCGCAGACGCTTGGGCAGAACGTGCCGAAGCTCCATTTGTGCGCCGCCAGATAGCCGGCGCGTATGCGTTGCGCGCGATAGACTTTCTGCAGGCGGGGGGACAAATCTGTCTCATCTTGCCAATTGGGCAGTTTCTCGGACCGTCCAGTGCGGGGTTCGTTTCGCATCTGCTAGAACAGTATCAGCCGTCACGATTGATCAATTTTGGTGATCTCCAGGGGCTTCTTTTCCCTACTGCAGAGAATACCTGTCATGTCTTCCTTGGCATTGTACGGCCAGAACGGCTTCCGAGCAGAATCCCCTTCGATGAGACTTTCGAATACTGCGTGCCTAAAGCAGATATGAGTCTTGCTCTTGGCCGGCTGACAATGCAGTCCGCCGATAAACATCATCTTCAAACGCGCTCAGTGGCGGAAGACCCCCAACTTCTCGTGACTATGATGTGGGGCGATGCAAACGACCTTTCAATTTGGGCGCGTCTGTCCGCACACGGCACATTTTCTGATTTCTGGCGCGGACCTCACGAATATCGTCGCTGGATATACCGAAAGGGGATTCATCTGAACGACAGGAGTCGCGAGCCGGTCAACGCCGGACCGCTCCGCGACAAGCCGTTTATACCGATAGCTGCGCTGAGCGCTGGTTCACCTGTCTTGCACTCAGACTTACTTACATCGTGGCCAAAGGGCCAGGATACTGTTGTCGGTCTAAACGAGTCGGTGCTGAGTGTATTCGATGGCCCGCGCGTCTTGTTCCCGGATGGGTTTTCTAGGGAGCAGTTAAATGTCCGAGCGGTCTACTATGATGGACCCGCAGCTTTCACCCACAGCATCGGCGTGATCTCCGGACCGAAGGAGGACGCTGAACTTCTCAGCTTCGTTGCCGTATATCTACGCTCAAGTCTTGCGCGCTACTTCCTGATGATGCGTGGCTGGAAGATGCTGTGCGAACGCAATGGTGTTCACCTCAAGGATGTCGAGGCGTTTCCGTTCTTTATGCCGGAGAATGCTCCCGACGGGGCAGTTGCAGCCGAAGCGCTGTCGAGCGTCTCTCGCCATGTGTCCGAAATCACCGAACTCCCTGAACTTGAACAAAGCGCGCGCTATGAAGAATTGAGGCCAGAGCTGGATCGGGCAGTGTTTTCCTATTTTGGCCTTGGCTCCGAGGAGCAGAAGCTTGTCCGTGAAACAGTCGATGTTTTCATGCCGTCCATCCGACCACGTGGTTTCAAGAGCCTCGACACACCAGCACAGCACACCGCTCAGCGCAGTGACTTCAAGACTTACGCTCGTGCACTTGCAACATCACTTACGGATTGGCGAACCAAAACGCATGGCAAGGGACGCTTCCACGTCGATGTGGTAACCAGCGATCCTAGGCGAGCTGGTCCATCTGGAATCGTTCGCATCTCATACAAAGAGAAGCCTACCTCGGCGCCCGTCGTGGAGACGCAAGTAAGCGATGCGCTTGTCCTGCAAACACTCGAGCAATTGCGCATTTCAGGTCTGAGAGCCATTCCTCTAGGAGATTCCCTGACGCTGGTCCCGGATGCCCATATCTGGATCGATCAATCGCTTTACCTCGTGCGACCGCTTACCAAACGCAACTGGACCATAAGGCAAGCACTCCGTGATGCTGAACAAATTGTAAGAACGGTACAAGCCCGCGCTGCATCCGGAAAACGGGGAGTGTCCGCGTGACAGCAGCTGACGATTGGTTCGCGGCATTCCCCATTCAGCCAGCGACCGAAGCCGTTGAAGCGCTTTGCCAAGCATGGACCGAGTTGGCTGAACGGCCGCGGCCTGACTTCAACCCCAAAACTAATGAAGCAGCGCTAACGAAGCGACTTAAGGTCTACATAGAAAATTACACCGCACGGGAGCGTGGCCTACTCGGCATGTGGGCCGCTGAGGATATCATTGGCGAGATAGATCCTGCGACGGGCGCAATGATCGAAGAACGCCGAACCGATATTGTCTATGGCTGGAACGATTCCACCCAGGATCTAAAGTTCGTCTTCGAATTTAAGCGCCTAGGAAGGCAGAAACGACACCGAGACCACTATCTACGCGAAAATGGCTTGGCTCGTTTTGTCACTGGAATTTATAGTCGGCGTCAAGCAGTTGCTGCCATGGTCGGTGTTCTTCTTGATCCCGAGCCGGATGTAGTTCCCCCCATTCGGGAAATGCTGAGTCAGGAAGAAATGGTCGCCGAACTCAAGCTCCGGCCTGCTGCGGACGGCTTAGCCGTTATCCAACCATCCGCTTTGTTTAGCGCCGCCGACTTCGACACAGAGCATGAGAGAGACCCCACCTTGGCGCCCTCTCATGGCCACATACGTGTTGCCCATTTCTTTCTGCCGTTCGGGTATCCGACGACGACGAAAAAGCCGAAAGGTCCAAAAGTATAACAACAAGGGACCGAGGATGGGGAGCGGGCCGACGGTAATGGACATTTTGTAGGCTTCGTGCTACATAATCTGCAAATCTGTAGCGCGAAGGCTTCAAATTATGCCGACTCCACACCATCCCTCTGTTGCCGTGCGACGCACGCTCCGCAAGTTGGGGTCAGACATCCGCGACGCACGACGTCGACGCAAACTGCCCATGGCGGTCGTGGCAGAACGCGCCTTCACGTCCCGCTCGACCCTTCAGAAGATCGAGGCAGGCGACTCGAATGTCGGAATCGGGATTTACGCCTCTGTCCTGCAAGCTCTCGGCCTGCTGGATGGCCTTGGCGGCATCGCTGACATCAGCCGTGATGAAGTAGGTCAGTCTCTCGCAAGCGCAAACCTACCCCGACGGGTTCACCTCAAAAACAAGTCAGGGCGGTCCTCCCGTGAGTGATATAGAAGTTCATATCGATCTTCATGGACAAACCCGACCGATCGGGATCGCCCACGCCAACTTGGTTCGCGGGAACGAAACCGTTGTGTTCGAATATATCGAGGACTGGCTCAATGACCCTGAGCGCTTCTCAATCGAGCCCGCCCTCGCATTGACACGCGGCGGCTTTGCACCACCGCAAGGCCAAGCCATTTTCGGATCACTCGGTGACTCAGCCCCGGATACCTGGGGGCGTCGCTTGATGCAGCGTGCGGAGCGTCGCCTCGCTGACCGCGAAGGCAGACAGGTCCACACACTTACGGAAACCGATTACTTGCTCGGCGTAGCTGATGAGACCCGCCTGGGTGCACTGCGCTTTCGACGCGTGGGCGAAGAAGAGTTCCAAGCTCCCATTCGGGCGGGCGTTCCAGCCGTCATCGAACTCGGCCGCTTGCTACAGGTCACCGAACGCATCCTACGAGACGAGGAGACCGATGAGGACCTGCAACTAATCTTTGCGCCAGGATCTTCACTCGGAGGAGCGCGCCCCAAGGCGTCGATCATCGACCAACATGGTCATCTATCCATCGCGAAGTTTCCGAAAGAAACGGATGAATACAGCATGGAGACCTGGGAGGAGATCGCGCTTCGGCTTGCCGAACGTGCCGGGATCAACACCCCCAGTCACGAACTCGTCGAGGTCGCCGGTAAGGCCGTGCTCCTTTCGAGGCGTTTTGACAGGGAGGGCAACAAACGAATTCCGTTCCTTTCCGCTATGTCTATGACCGGTTCGAGAGATGGGGAACGCGGTAGTTACCCTGAGATCGTCGACGCTTTGGGAGGGCAAGGCGCGCAGGCAAAGACGGATGCCGCTGAGCTCTACAGGCGCGTTGCTTTCAGTGTTCTGATCTCCAACGTGGACGACCATCTCCGTAATCATGGGTTCCTATGGGCAGGAAGGGAGGGCTGGACACTCTCGCCGGCTTACGACTTGAATCCAACGCCAGTCGATCTCAAGGCCCGCGTCCTGACGACCAATATCGACCTCGATGAAGGTACGTGTTCGGTCGAGCTGCTCGAAGGTGCTTCAGAATATTTTGGCCTCGGGATTAAAGCTGCACGCCTGATTATCAAGGAAGTAGCTGCAGCGACTTCTACTTGGCGGGAAACGGCAAAAGAACTCGGTGCGCGCCCTGCCGAGATCAATCGGATGGCTAGTGCTTTTGAACATGATGATCAAAACAAGGCCCTCAAGCTCTGAAGGGGAGGAGCCAACCAATGCAGCTCGATACAATTGCCATAAAGAATTTCCATTGTTTCGGACCTGATGGCGTCTCCATTGAACTGGCAGAACCCGTCACCGCGTTGATCGGCGCTAACGGGTCCGGGAAAACCGCTGTCTTCCAAGCTCTCAGCCGAATGTTCGGCATCGGCAGTGGGAATCGGACGCTTGAGAAGACTGACTTTCATCTCCCTTCAGAAGCTGACGATCTGGAAAGCGAGACCGAGCTCCAGATAGAGGCGATCTTTTCCTTCCCAGAGCTGGACGAAGACGATGCAGGGGCCGCAGTCGCAGAATTTTGGACCCAGTTGTCGGCAAGTGACCCTGACGAGCCCCTCAAGACACGTATTCTCCTGAAGGCAGTTTGGATTGACGATGGGACTCCGGATGGTGTGGTGGAATCCAGCCTTCGTTGGGTGCCTCGTATGGATGACGACTATACTTGGGAATCCTGCAAGCCGGTAACTGCTGCGCAGCGCTCAGCCATTCAAGTCGTCTATGTACCCGCCAATCGGGGCTCAATCACTCAAGTCAAGGCGCTACTGCGGGGGCGCCTTTGGCGCGCCGCCCGGTGGTCCGACGAGCTGAAAGAGACGGCCGAAGATCACGCAGATACCCTTCAGGATGCATTCCAGAAGGAAGCGCCCGTAGATTTCATTAGTAAACGCCTCGTCGAGCGTTGGCATCAGGTCAATGAAGCTGGAACCCAGTCCACGCCAATTCTCAAGCTCACGGAAGATCGCTTCGACGCGATCATCCGCAATACGGATGTCAAGTTCTCACCAGATGCGGCAGGGGCTGACCGCAGCCTTGATCGGTTGAGTGACGGTCAAAAGTCGTTGTTTCAGATTGCTCTCACTGCGGCCACGTTAGAGATTGAACAGGACGCGCTCGCGCTGCCTGACAAGAAATCTCCGTTCGAGCCCACTCAACTCAAACATGTGCCTTTGACGCTGTTGTTGATCGAGGAGCCGGAAAATTCCCTGTCGCCGTTCTTCCTGTCCCGCATCATGGATCTTTGTGAGGACGTCGCTGAGATGGACACGGCGCAGGTCATGCTGTCGAGTCACAGTGCATCGATCCTGTCGCGAATAAGGCCTGAGAACCTGCGATATTGTCGCCTCGACCCCGAGGCCGGTCGCAGCACAGTCAAAGCGCTCGCCCTTCCGTCTGCAACTGACGAGGCGGGGAAATATGTCCGCCAAGCAGTGCAGGCCTATCCTGAGCTCTATTTTGCAAAGCTCGTCGTGCTCGGCGAAGGCGATTCCGAACAGATCGTATTGCCGCGCCTTGCGACAGCCCAAGGCCTTCATCTCGATAAGGCGTTCTGTCCGGTCGTTCCACTTGGAGGACGCCATGTCGAGCATCTGTGGAAACTGCTCAGAGAGCTTTCTATTCCGCACGTTACGCTTCTCGATCTGGACTACGGGCGCCAGCATGGTGGTGCCGCGGCCATTCGCAACATCGTCAAAAAGCTGGAGGCGTTTGGAGTCGCCTTCGACGATTGCAAACATGTTGCCGCAGGGAAAATCGCCTTGAAGGACATTGGTTCCCTTACCGATGACGATATCGACATTGAATACGACCCAAAGGCTGCCAAGGCGCTTGGCACCTACTGGCTTGAGGCGCTCCGTGAACTCGACGTCTTCTTCTCAGAACCGATCGATATCGATTTTTCGATGCTTTGGGAGTTCAGCGAAGCTTACATGCACGCCAACCCAGGAGGGCATGGTCCGAGCGATACAAAAGAGATTGTCGCCAAACGCAAAAAGACAACACTCAAAAAAACTGGTCATCCGGAATATTACGATGAAAGCTGGGACGATCTCTTTCGATGGTACCCCTATTTGTTTCTTTCGAAGAGCAAGCCTGCTGCACATCTCACGGCGATGAACCGGATCAAGAGGAAGGATCTTAAATCGCCACCTGCAGAGCTCGGCGCATTGCTCAAACGGATCAAGCGATATCTAGGGTGAAACATGGCGATCCTTCGACCTGATCAATGGATGCCCAAGGGTGTTGCGTCGCTGGAGCCCGCCGCGCTCCGCGCGATCAGCGAGAACGATCACAACCTTTGTGTGGTCGCAAGCGCAGGCGCCGGCAAAACCGAGTTTCTTGCTCAGAAGGCAGACTATCTCTTATCGACAGGGCTCTGCCGAGCCCCGCAGAGAATTCTCGCCATCAGTTTCAAGAGCGACGCCGCGAAAAATCTCAAAGATCGCGTTAGAGCGCGTTGTGATCCCGCTTTGTCGAGCCGTTTTGACTCTCTGACTTTCGACGCCTTCTCGAAAGGCCTGATAGACCGGTTCGGGCCGCTCGTCCCGTCGCCCTACACGCCATCGCCCAACTACGAGATTGTTTTCCCCGCGTTTCGTGACTGGGACGATTTTCTCGCTCGCCACGGCTATCGCCATCTGTCAGGCAAGAATCTGGAAAAAGCAGTCGCTCGGTGCAGGCTGCCTATCGCCGATCTCAATCTGAAAAACCCTGAGTGGAAAGACGTTTTGGAGCGCTTCTGGCGCGAGTATTATAGGGATGAGACCGCTACGCAGCTCACATTTCCCATGATCAACAGGCTCACCAATTACGTGCTTTCGAGCGACCCACGGCTGATTGCCGGGTTGCGAGCAACCTATCCCTTCGTGTTTCTCGACGAGTTTCAGGACACGACTTATGGACAATATGATCTGCTCAAGCAGCTTTTCCTCGACAGCGAAGCGCGTGTCACCGCCGTCGGAGATAACAAACAACGTATCATGGTCTGGGCTGGCGCCATGCCGGATGCCTTCACCACTTTCGCATCAGATTTCCACGCAAAGCAGGAAACGCTGCTTTCTAATTGGCGCTCCCATCCTGAACTTGTGGAGATTCAGCATGTGATCGCGCTAACGCTTGAGCAGAGCTCTGCAAAACCCGACGCCAAACGAATTAAAGACGTCGATGGTGATGTATGCGCGATCTGGGACTATGCAGATCGAGCCTCGGAATGCGAAGGAGTCGCGCAGTGGATTACAGACGCCGTGAGCGCTGGAGAGATGGCTCCTGAGGATTGTGCTATCCTTATCCGCTTCAGGCCCGACAAGCTTGAGACGGAGTTAGGCCCCGCACTAGCTTCGGTTGGTTTGCGACTGCGCAACGTTGCTCGTATGCCTAAAGGTGCGAAGATCGCGATTCAGGATATCCTCACAGAGGACCTGACCGTCTGTCTTATGGCCATGATCCGTGTCAGCGCATTCCCCAAAGCCCCCGATGACTGGCACGTTCTTGTCGATCGTCTTTCCACTATGTGGGGCATCGATCCGAACGATGAAGCCGAACAGGATGCCTTGCAGGACGACCTAGGCGCGAAAGTCGCTGAGGTCAGGTCTTATTTGGCCGGGAATTCACCGTCTGGCGCATCTTGTGCGGAGCTGACTCAATCGATCTTGGACTTTATCGGCGAAACCGAATTGCGCGCCACGGTGCCATCCTATCATCGGGACAAAGACTATCTTCGTGCGCGTGATGGCTTTCTCCTGTTGCTTCAGGAGTCGGCGGAAGACCGAGATGATTGGGCGGAGGTTGTGAATAGCTTCGACGGTATCGATCAGGTCCCTCTCATGAGTATTCACAAAAGCAAGGGCCTGGAGTTTCATACTGTCATATTTTTTGGGCTGGACGAACGGTCGTGGTGGAACTTCGAGCCCGATGATAGTGAGGAAATGCGCGCCTTCTTTGTAGCCTNCACGCGTGCAATGCAGCGAGTGTTCTTCACGTCCTGTAGCGGCCGCGGTACGAAGCTCACTTACATTGACGATTTGATCGGTCGCGTCGGCGTAGAGCGGATTCCGGGGCCATCGAGCTAGAGGGGGTCGTCGTCTCACCCAAGCGCCATTCTGCACAAGATGGTTGCTCAGGCAGCGCTTACTTCCGGGACGTCCGCCGTCTTGATCAGTTCCTTCGCATAGCGCTTGGCCTGAGATATGCTCTGCTTGTAGTCATCTGCAGCCAGCGAAAGAGATTCGGGCGAGGTGGCACGGTCGAGATCGTCGCTCGACCAGTCGTCAGAGAGTCGTTTGCTGATGGCGTAGCAGGTGGCCTTCCCAACTCGGAAGGCCATGAACTTGCGAGAGGCCCTTAGTATCGCAGTGCGCACTACTTCCGGCTCGCCGGACGTCCGTAGCTCGGCATCGAGTTCGACTGCCATACGTTCCACGACAGAGTACAAACCGTTCACGAACCGCGTTTGGGCATCCTTGTAGAAGCGTCCCGCGCGGCCTTTCAGATTTTTCTCCGCGATTTCTTCGGGATCGGTGAGGATCTTGATCTCCGGCACGCGCTCCAACGACTGGGCGGAACGGGAAAGTTTTGCCCCATCCGGCGCCTTACGCACCTTCTTATGCTTGGCGCGTTGGCTCTTGCTCGGGTCGCGCTTGTCCCCGTTCTCATCTAGCTCGTCGCCCGTTTCCGGGAAATCCGTATCGAGGTCGACGGGATCGGACGTATCGGTGCCCTCAGCAGTATCCTCAGTCGGGGATGCCATCGGACGACGAGAGGGACTAAGGGTCGCCGTGGGGACACGGAACTCGTCGAGGAGTTTCTGAAGGTCGGTTTGGAGATCATCCAGATTGTCGTCGGAGGATGGTGACTCGGAACGAATGACCTCCCTGACCCATTCGGGCATGAGCTCGCGCACATAGGCGTCGAAGTCCTCAGCGATCATCGGGGACCGGTCATCGGGCCAGGTCAGTCCATCACGATACTGATTTGGCATGGCGACATTGTCAGCAAGCTCGATTTCGATCGTGAGGACCTTCGAGCCGAAGGGAATACCGAAGTTCGGGGCTGCCGCCGACCAAGCCTTCTTCGACTTGATGTCATAGCGCTCACCTTTATGCACCAGCGCGCAAAATGTCGTGGAACTCGTTGCCGGATTGGCGAGCGCACTAAGCGAATGGCTGTGCCGCTCATGCTTGGGGTCGTGGATATAGTGTACAATGACCTCCCCGCCGGGCGCTTCGACCCTTTCATGGTTGGGCAACTCGTCGACCACATCTTCCAGCGTTTTCAATCGACGCGTACGACCTGTCTCGCCTTTGCCGCCGCCTTTGGTCATGGCGACATCGACGCGAACTTCGACTCCCTCTCCAAAACGCGCAAAACGCCGGAAGATCGCCGACGGAATGAAGCTTCGGTCCAGACTTTTCCCTTTGCCCAGCGGCTCGGCTACGGTGTCGTGATCTTCGCTTTGACCGAGCAGGACGACTTCCGTCCAGTCGAACGCGGTGTCCTGTCCCGCTTCACGGGCCACGTCGGTAACGTCATAGACAGTGTCCGAGCTGCCGTCAGGCAATTCGACAGGGAAGCGGACATAGGTGCCTTCGTCAGCATCGAAGCCGATGGTGACTTCGTTGACGATGCCACTCTTGCACGACCGATAGCGTATCCCTTCGCGCGACATGGTGAGACCTGAGACCTTCGCCCCAATCCCGAAATTGCCATCAAGCGCCATCTCTTTGTTGATCGAAGATGATAGATCGGTCGCTTGCTTCAACTCTCTATCGTCCATGCCCACGCCCGTGTTCCAGAAGGTCAGCTTGCGTACGCCATCAATCGTCGTGGGGTAGATTTCGATACGACGATTCCCCGTTTCCGCCAGAACAGCGCTTTCGTCGGCATTCTTGAAGAACTCGCGAACCAGCGTGCTCACGGGCGCCTGTTCGATCAGCCGGTTTATGAGAAATCGCTTGTCGCGAATGTTAAGTGGTTCAGCCTTCATGGATTGCGCCCCCTACAGCTTGAACTTGTCTGCGCCATCGCCCGAAGTCGATCCGAACTTTCGCTCTATCTCGCCTGTCGCATCTCGGAGCGCTTTGATGATCTTCTTCACGTCAGCATCATTGTATTCGTAAGCCCGGCGGTTCGAGAGGTTGCCAAGTTTCCGAATGGCGTCGAGCGCAGACTGAGTCCGCCCCTCGGCCAGCCGAACAAACTTCTCCCGTTTCTCGCTGTCTTCAGACATCAATCCATCACCGCCTTCTGCATCCTTCACTGAAATTCAGGTAGTTTCTACGCCGCGTTGAGTCAATAGATTCTATGAATTTCATGCCATATTTTGCAATAGTTTAGGGAAATATGTGCCGAATATCGATGCAAATGCGCCGTCTGGACGCCAACATATTGCCAACGACCTTCTTGTTGGGGCGGTGTCGCAACGCTGAGATTCTCTGCTTTCGTCGGTGCAAGAGAGAGTGAGAGTTCGGCGGCTTTCGCCGTGACGGGTTTGGAGGTCGAGAGAGAGTCTTTCGGCCGGCCCGCTCACGGAGATTGACCCATGACGAACCTTGAAACCCTGGACGGTCGGCGCGACGCGAGCGGCGGCTACAAAGTTGATATCTCGCGCGGAGAGCGGATCGGCCGCGTCTCCTCGGAATGGTTTTCCCGGCCGAATGACGAGCGCTATCTGTCCCTGTCGGAGCTCTACGCGTCGGTGAAGGGCCGCGCCGAGCGCAGCCGCACGCGGACAGTCGAGAGCGCGGCGATCCGCGTTGAAGCCCATCGCGACGATCCGGAAAACCTGGCGCTCATCCTGCCCGACGCCGAGGCGCCGGTCGCGCCGACCCATTGGAGCTTCGGCCAGCTCGCCAGCCTAGTCAGCGCGCCGGCGGCCTATCTGCGCCAGCTCCCGGCGCCGCTTGCGGGCATCAACCTGCAATACGGGCTCACCTCGCACCGCGCCGAGCAGATCAAGACGCTGGAAACCGAAGACGGGCGCACGGAACTGCGCGCCGTCACCGGCCCGGATTATGGCCGCATCTACGACCACGAACTCGTAGCGGCCGTGCAGAAGATCGCGGGGAACGGAACTGGCGATACGCGCTGGAAAGTACCCGGCACGCTCGACTGGTCGAGCGGCATCTACAACCCGATGGTCGACATCACCAAGGACACGACCACGCTCTACGCCTCCGACCGAGACGTCTTCCTCTTCCTGGTCGACGACATGAACCCGATCGAGGCGGGCACGCTGCCCGACGGATCTCCCGATCTCTATTTCCGGGGCTTCTATTGCTGGAACTCGGAGGTCGGCGCGAAGACGCTCGGCATCGCGAGCTTCTACCTGCGCGCGGTCTGCCAGAACCGCAACCTCTGGGGCGTCGAGGATTTCCAGGAGATCACCATCCGGCACTCGAAATACGCCGCCTCCCGCTTCGCCCACGAGGCCGCCCCGGCACTCAGCCGCTTTGCCGACTCCTCGCCCGCGCCCTTCATCGACGGCATCCGCGCGGCGCGTGAGAAGATCGTCGCACGGTCGGACGAGGACCGTCAGGACTTCCTCCGCAAGCGCGGTTTCTCGAAGGCGG
>PARB01000026.1 GCA_002709505.1 Paracoccaceae bacterium
TATTGAATTAATTGATAAAGTCAGGACGGAACGCCGAGGATTCGGCAGATCTCGTCGAGCTGCTCCAGCGATGCATAGCGGATCTTGAGCTCGCCCGTGCCCTTGTCCTGCTTGTGGGCGATGGCGATCTTCAGGCCGAGCGTATCGGTCAGCCGCTTTTCGAGCGCCCGCGTGTCGGCGTCCTTCTCGGCCTTTTCGACCTTGCCTTTCGGCCCGACCTTCTTGGCAAAGGCATCCGGGTCCTGCGCCAGCCGCTCGGCCTCGCGCACGTTCAGGCCCTTTTCCAGGATGAGCTCGGCAAGCGCTGCCGGATCCTCAGCCGTGATCAGCGCACGCGCATGGCCCGCCGTCAGCAGGCCTTCCGCCAGATAGTCCTTCACCGAGTTGGGAAGCTTCAGCAGGCGCAGCGTGTTGGCCACATGACTGCGGCTCTTGCCGATCACCTTGGCCAGTTCGCTCTGGCTGTAGGAAAACTCCTGGACGAGCTGGTCGTAGCCCAGCCCCTCCTCGATCGGATTGAGATCGGCGCGCTGGACGTTCTCGATGATCGCCAGTTCCAGCGCTTCCTGATCGGTGACATCGCGCACCACGACCGGCACGACATGCAGGCCGGCGCGCTGCGCGGCCCGCCAGCGCCGCTCGCCGGCAATGATCTCATAGGCGTTGTCGCGGGCCGACACCGGACGCACCAGCAGCGGCTGGACGATCCCCTTCTCGCGGATGGAGGACGTCAGGTCGTCGAGATCCGCCTCGGTGAAGCTCTTGCGCGGGTTGCGCGGGTTGGCGGTCAGGAACTCGATCGGCACCCGGCGCGTGTCGCGCGGCGGACGCGGATCCGCGGGCGGCTCGGTTCCGACCTCACCGATCAGCGCGGCCAGTCCCCGTCCGAGCCGCTTCTTCTTTCCACCGTCTTCGTCAGCCATTTCGCTCACTCATCACCCATGCGCGCGCCCCGTGCGCGTGTTCCCTTGAAAGTCCGCAAGTCCAATTGTTGCGCATCCGAATCCAATGCAACCGCACCGTATCCCGATCAGGCAGCGACACCGCGCAGCGCCCGCTCCCGCTGGATGATCTCCGACGCCAGCCGCAGATAGGCCTGGCTGCCGGAGCACTTCAGATCGTAGAGCAGCGCCGGCTTGCCATAGGACGGCGCTTCCGACACCCGCACATTGCGCGGGATGATCGTGTCATAGACCGCATCGCCCATGGTCTCGCGCACATCCGCCACCACCTGGTTGGACAGGTTGTTGCGGCTGTCGAACATCGTCAGCACGATGCCGTGGATGGACAGTTCCGGATTGAGCGCCGCCTTGACCTGCTCGACCGTGCTCAGCAACTGGCTGAGACCCTCCAGCGCGAAGAACTCGCATTGCAACGGCACCAGGATCGAATGGGACGCCGACAGCGCGTTGATGGTCAGCAGGTTGAGCGACGGCGGGCAGTCGATCAGCACATAGGTGAAATCGAAGCCGCCTTCGCTGCCACGTTCGCCGTGGGCCATCTCCGACACGGCGGAGCGCAGCCGGTGCGCCCGGTCGGAGCGCGAGGCGATCTCCAGCTCGACGCCCAGAAGGTCCATGGTCGATGGCGCCACCCACAAGCGCGGCACGGCGGTTTCCTGGATCGTTTCGGCCAGGGAACACTCGCCGGTCAGAACATCATAGGTCGACAGGTCCCGCGCCCGCCGGTCGATGCCGAGACCGGTGGAGGCATTGCCCTGCGGATCGAGGTCGACCACCAGCACGCGTTCGCCGATGGCGGCCAGCGCCGTTCCGAGGTTGATGGCGGTCGTGGTCTTGCCGACGCCGCCCTTCTGGTTGGCCAGCGCCAGAACGCGCGGAGACTGAGGAAGCATGCTCATCCGGATCTAACCTTTCCCTGTCGCGCCGCGCGGCCGGATCCGCTTGAGTATCAAGAGCCGGCTGTCGGGATCGATGAGGCTGTTCTGTTCTACCATGTCGAAGTCGAAGGCGTGAGACGCTTGCGCGACCTCCTCGCGAAAATTTTTCCCCTTGTGGAAAATCGCCAGCGCACCGTGGCGCACAAAGGGCTCCGCAAAACCGCAGAGAACCGAAAGATCCGCGAGCGCGCGGGCCGAAACCGCCTGGATCGGCGTGGCTCCGGACGATGCAAGATCTTCAGCCACCGCCTCGATGCGCTCGGCATGGACTGTCGCCGGACACCCGGTCTCCCGGATCACCGCGCGCAGGAAGGCGACCTTGCGCTGATTGCTTTCCACCAGATGCACATGGGCATCGCCCTGCGATTTCGCGTCCTGCATCAAGGCGATGGCCGTCACCAGCCCGGGAAAGCCCGCGCCGCTGCCAAGGTCGACCCACTGCCGCGCGCCCTCTCCGGCCTTGAGCACCTGAAGACTGTCGGCGACATGCCGGCGCCAGACGTCCGGCAAGGTGGACGGCGCCACGAGGTTCTGCGCCTTTTGCCAGCGCAGGAGCAGATCAACGTAGATCCTCAGCCGATCTTCTGTTTCACGTGAAACGGGGAAAACGTCGTGGAGAACCTGGGGACTGTCTGTGACGGAAACGGCGGCTGGGCGGCTCATGCGGCAGCCCCCGGCCGGTCCGCGCGCCGGCGGACATGCGACAGCAGCAGGCTGAGCGCCGCCGGCGTCACCCCGTCGATCCGCGCCGCCTGGCCGAGAGTTTCCGGCCGCACCGCGTCGAGCTTCTGCCGCGCCTCGTTCGACAGCCCGCGCACGGCGGCATAGTCGAGGTCCTGCGGCAACACCAATGCCTCGTCCCGGCGCAGCGCGTCGATATCCGCGGCCTGGCGCTGCAGATAGACCGCATAGAGCGCATCGATCGCCACCTGCTCCGCGCTGGCGCGGTCGAGCGCGGCGATCTCCTGCGGCCACAGCGCCGCCAACCGGTCGAGATCGATATCGGGGTAGGACAAAAGCTCGAACGCCGAGCGGCGCACGCCGTCCTGATTGATCGGCAGACCGGCGCGGCGCCCGACCTCGGGCGTCGCCGTCAGGCCTTCCAGCACCGCACGGGTCTCGGCAAGCCTTGCGCATTTCGTTTCGAAAGCGACTCGACGGGTCGCGCCAACGCAGCCGATCTCCAGCCCGAGAGGGGTCAGGCGCTGGTCGGCGTTGTCGGCACGCAGCGACAGCCGGTATTCGGCGCGCGAGGTGAACATGCGATAAGGCTCGGACACGCCGCAGGTCACGAGATCGTCGATCATCACGCCGATATAGCCCTGATCGCGGCCGAAGACGATTTCCGCGCCGCCATCGACGGCCCGCGCCGCATTGAGCCCGGCAACCAGCCCCTGTGCCGCCGCCTCCTCGTAGCCGGTCGTGCCGTTGATCTGGCCGGCGAGAAACAGACCGGCGACCCGACGGGTCTCCAGCGTGCGGCGAAGCTCGCGCGGATCAATGTGATCATATTCGATGGCATAGCCAGACTTGATTACCGAGACACGCTCCAGACCCGGAATGGTCTTGAGGAACGCCAGCTGCACATCCTCCGGCAGCGACGTGGAGATCCCGTTCGGATAGACCGTGTGGTCGTCGAGCCCCTCCGGCTCGAGAAAGATCTGGTGCCCGTCCCGGTCGGCAAAGCGCACCACCTTGTCCTCGATCGAAGGACAATAGCGGGGCCCCTGCCCGGTGATATGGCCGGAATACATCGCCGAACGCTGCAGGTTCGCGCGAATGATGTCGTGGGTCTCCGGCGTCGTGCGGGTGATGTGGCAGGAAATCTGCGGCGTCTCGATGGCAGCCGTCAGGGTGGAAAATGGTTCCGGAACCGAATCGCCCTTCTGCTCCTCAAGCCGGGCCCAGTCGATGGTGCGCCCGTCGAGCCGCGCCGGTGTCCCGGTCTTCAACCGGCCAAGCTCGAAGCCATGATCGAGCAGCGAGGCGGCAAGGCGCCGCGCCGGCGGTTCGCCCGCCCGGCCGGCCGGAATCCGCTCATCACCAATGTGAATGACACCGCGCAGGAACGTCCCGGTGGTCAACACGATGGCGCCGGCGGAAAGCTCCCGCCCGTCGGCGAGACGCACACCCCTCGCCCGCCCGTCGTCGACGAGCAGCTCGGCCGCCTCGCCCTCGATCACCTCGAGGTTGGCCGTCTCGCGGATCGCGTCCTGCATCGCCGCGCGGTAGAGCGCCCGGTCCGCCTGGGCACGGGGACCGCGCACCGCCGGCCCCTTGCGCCGGTTGAGCAGCCGGAACTGGATGCCGGCCTTGTCGGCGACGCACCCCATCAAGCCGTCGAGCGCATCGACCTCGCGCACGAGATGGCCCTTGCCGAGCCCGCCGATCGCGGGGTTGCAGGACATCACGCCGACGGTGGCGAAGCTGTGGGTCACCAGAGCGGTGCGCGCGCCCATGCGTGCGCTCGCGGCAGCTGCCTCGCAGCCCGCATGTCCGCCACCGATCACGATCACATCGAGGCGTCGATCCGCCGGCTGCGATCCCTTCGAACGCATCGCGTCCGCCATAGTCACGTCTCCGATTGCTCAGGATGGAAGTGTCGCCGCGGCGCCAGTCCCGTCATCCTGCTGTCGAGCCTGAAACGATTCCCCGCCCGTGAGAACCACGCCGGCCTGAATACCCCCGCCGGCGGGCAACCCGTCGCCGGATGACCGGCCGCCCGATAGAGGCGCGTTTCCGGGAAACCGCCAAGCGGTAATTATGGTCTTTGAATATCCAATCGCCACGACACGGTCAAAACAACTTCCGCCAAGTCAGGCAGAAACGACAGCGCAAATATCGGGCGCCGATCCGGCCTAACCGGCCCATCCGCACGAGTTTGCCGGAAAATCAGCGGTCATTACGGGAGAGTCTTCATTACGGTTTTGAATCGAACCCCGATTCCTGCTGTTTCACGTGAAACGCTCGTTTACTTGCCGATACAAAATTCAGAGAAAATCACATCCAGAAGGTCCTCGACCCCGACCCGGCCGGCAATCCGCCCAAGGGCATCCGCAGCCGTGCGCAGGTCTTCGGCGCGCAATTCCAGCGGCCGTCCACCCGAAATCGCCGCCGTCAGCGACTCGCGTGCAACCGCAATCCAGCGACGGTGACGGTCGCGGGTCGCCACCGGATCGGAGGTGCTGCCGACGGCGTCACGGGCAAAGGCGCCCAGGGCAGAGATCAGATCGGCGAGACCCTCTCCGGTCAGCGCCGACAGGCGGAACCTCGGTTCATCCCCGTCGCCGCCACGACCAACAGGCGCTGCCCCAGGAAGATCCTGCTTGGTGGCAACCGTCCAGACCGGGGCGGAGACCTCCGGAGCGGCGCGGGTGTGCCCGGCCTGCGCATCGGGATCGGTCAGCCACAGCACCAGATCGGCATCGGCGGCGCGCGCCAAAGCCCGCCGGATCCCCTCCCGCTCCACCTGGCCTTCCGCCTCGCGGATGCCGGCGGTGTCGATCAGGGTGAGCGGATAGCCGTCGAGATCGAGATGCACCTCGATCACGTCGCGCGTGGTGCCGGCCTCTTCAGTCACGATGGCGACATCGCGCTGCGCGATGGCGTTCAGCAGGCTCGACTTGCCGGCGTTGGGCCGGCCGAGCAACGCCACCTGGACGCCCGAGCGCAACCGCTCGGCGCCGCGCGAACGCGCGAGATGGGCATCGATCTCGTCGCGCAACCGTTCCGCCTCCGCCCAGATCCCGTCCGCAACGCTGCCCGGCACATCGTCTTCGTCGGCGAAATCGAAGTCGGCCTCGATCATGGCACGCATCCGAATCAATCGGCTCCGCCAGCCGTCATAGACCGCCCCCAGCGCCCCGCCCATCTGGGAAACGGCCTGACGGCGCTGCGCTTCCGTCTCCGCATGGATCAGATCGGCAAGCCCCTCGGCTTCCAACAGATCGAGCCGGTCGTTGTCGAAGGCCCGCCGCGTGAATTCTCCCGCCTCCGCCGGCCGATAACCCGGTATCCGCCCGAGCGCCGTCAGAAGGGCTGCCACCACCGCGCGGCCGCCGTGACACTGGATCTCGACCACGTCCTCGCCGGTAAAGCTTGCCGGCCCCGGAAACCACAGGCACAGGGCCGCATCGAGAAGGTCTCCCGTTTGCGGATCGCGCAGGCGGGACAGCGAAGCCATGCGCGGCTCGGGGAGCCGGCCCGACATCGTTTCGAGAGCGACTCGAGCCGCCGGTCCCGAAATCCTCAAGATCGCCACGCCTGTGGGCAGACCCCCACTCGACAGGGCATAGATGGTATCCTGCGTCATGCCCGTTTCGCTCTCCGGTGCCCGTCACAAGGGCATTTGTCTTGCAGGCGTGTGCCAGCGCCTTACCTTCTGGTGAAGCCGGTGGCGGGACGGCCAGATCCGCGCCCGCGCCGCTTGCGCCCCTCTTACCGGGAAGCCCCATGACCGACAACCGCCTTGCCGACGCGACGAGCCCCTATCTTCTGCAGCACAAGGACAATCCGGTGGCCTGGCGCCCCTGGGGTGCGGAGGCGCTTGCCGAGGCCCGCGACAGCGGCAAACCGATCCTGTTGTCCGTCGGATATGCCGCATGCCACTGGTGTCATGTGATGGCGCACGAGAGTTTCGAGGACCGGGATGTCGCGGAGGTGATGAACACCCACTTCGTCAACATCAAGGTTGACCGCGAGGAACGCCCGGACATCGACCAGATCTACATGAACGCGCTGCATGCGCTTGGCGAACAGGGCGGCTGGCCGCTCACCATGTTCCTGACCAGCGAAGCGGAACCCTTCTGGGGCGGGACCTATTTTCCGAAAACCGCACGTTGGGGTCGACCCGGCTTCGTCGATGTCCTTCTGGCGGTCTCCAAGACCTACCAGTCGGATCGCAGCCGAATCGATCAAAACCGCGACGGCCTGATGGCCCATCTTCGCACCATCCCGTCCGGCGAAAACGTCTCGCTCCCCAGGGGTCTTGCCACAACGGCGGGGCTGAAGCTCGCGGACATGATCGACCCGGTTTCCGGTGGAACGAAAGGCGCTCCCAAATTTCCCCAGGCGAGCGTCATGGAGTTGGTCTGGCGCGCCGCCCTTCGCTCCGGCGACAGGGCCGCGCGCAACGGCTGCATCCTGTCGCTTGAGCGGATGAGCAACGGCGGGATTTACGACCACATCGGCGGCGGGTTGTCGCGCTATTCGGTCGACGAGCGCTGGCTCGTTCCGCATTTCGAGAAGATGCTCTACGACAATGCCCAGTATCTGACGCATCTGGCCCTTGTCGGAAGCGCCGAACTCACCCCCGGCAATGATGCATTGTTCCGCAGGCGAATCGAGGAGACCGGCGCATGGCTGGAACGGGAGATGCGGGTCGAAGGCGCTTATGCCGCAAGCCTCGATGCCGACACAGAGGGCGAGGAAGGCAGGACCTACGTCTGGACGCCGGACCAGGTGGTCGACGTCCTCGGCGGGGCCGACGCCGTTGCCTTCAACCGGGTCTATGACATTTCCCCGGCCGGCAATTTCGAAGGAAAGAGCATTCCCAACCGGCTGACGCGGACGGATGATCCCGACGACCCTACGGATGAGGAAACCCTCAAGGGATGGCGCGAACGGCTTCTTGAGGTTCGCAACACAAGAGCCCAGCCCGGTCGTGACGACAAGATCCTGGCGGACTGGAACGGCCTGCTGATCTCGGGGCTGGTTCGCGCCGCGGATCATGTTTCACGTGAATCCCTGTCTGAAGCCGCGACCCGGACCTATCGGTTTATCCTCGATACCATGATGACCGAAACCGGACTGGCCCATGCCTATCGGGCGGGAACGATGGTCGCCCCGGGATTTTCCACCGACCACGCCGCACTGATGGTCGCCGCCGTTACCCTTGCAGAAGCCGCCCCCGATCCGCAGACGGCGGACGGGTACCTCGCCGACGCGAAACAGCTGGCTGACCTTCTGCATAGCCACTACAGCCATGACCGCGGCGGCTACTACCTGACCTCGGATGCGGCCGAGGGCCTGATCGTGCGCCCCTACTCCGCCTATGATGAAGCCACCCCAAATGGAAACGCCATGGCGGCAGAAGCGCTCGTCAGGCTCTGGCATCTCACCGGCGTCGACATCTACAGGGATCGGGCAGAGCAGATCTTTTCAGCGTTTTCGCAAGCCATCCTGAAGAACGTGTTCGGAACGGCCGGATTGTTGAACGCGATGGATACGCTGGAACATGGCGTGCTTGCGGTCTGCGTGACGCAAACCGGCGCCCGGGACCCGGACTTCGATCGTGCGCTCCTTGCCCTTGCCGACCCGGCGATTATCCGTCGCACGGTCGCGGCCGGAGACGCATCCCTGCCGGACCATCACCCGGCCGCCAACAAGGCCCTCGTCGACGGCAAACCGACGCTTTACCTGTGCACGGCCGGCCGATGTGGGCCGCCGCTTACCGATCCGGCCCATGTGGCCGATCATCTCCGCGACCTGCGGGGTGGCTAAACTGGTCGGCCGACAGGCGATAAAGCACATGCGGTCGCAACGGGTGACCGACCTCAAGTGCGGGGTGCTCAAAGGCGCCGGCGGGATCTTCACTCATGCCGAGCCGCTCCATCACCCGCCGCGACGGTATGTTGCCGACGGTCGTGAATGAGATGATTTCCGGCAAGCGCAAGGTTTCGAAACCGAATCGAAGCCAGGCCATTGCGGCTTCTGTCGCAAAGCCTTGTCCCCAGGCATGGCGGGCAAGCCGCCAGCCGATCTCGAGCGTATCCGGGACGGGCACGTCGGGCGCTGCGCGGTTAAGCCCGACAAAGCCCAGAAACCGCCCGCTGGCCTTCTCCTCTACCGGCTGAAAACAGATCCCGTCGGTCTCCGCCTTGCCCCTCGCGCGGGCAATGATGGCATCGCTCTCGGACCGACTGAGGGTCGCGGGAAAGTAGCGCATCACCTGGGGATCGGCGTTGAGAGCGGCGAAGGGCTCGGCATCTTCCGCGCGCCAGGGACGCAACACCAGGCGGTCGGTTTCCAGCGTGTATTCGGGCATTCTTGGTCTCTTGCATTGTTGCGCAACCGAATCGGCCTGATTCACGTGAAACACAATGCAAAACACCCGCAAGCGCGCTTGCGGGTGTTCCACGTGAATCCGACGCCGCGCGACCCGCGCGGGGATCGCAAACGGTTTAGGTGTTCATGCTGTCGAAGAAATCGTCGTTCGACTTGGTCTGGCGCAGCTTGTCGAGAAGGAACTCGATGGCGTCGACCGTGCCCATCGGATTGAGGATACGGCGCAGGACGAACATCTTCTTGAGCTGGACCGGATCGACCAGCAGCTCTTCCTTGCGGGTGCCGGAGCGCTGGATGTCGATCGCCGGGAACACGCGCTTGTCGGAGATCTTGCGGTCGAGAATGATCTCGGAATTGCCCGTGCCCTTGAACTCTTCGAAGATCACTTCGTCCATACGGCTGCCGGTATCGATCAGGGCGGTGGCGATGATTGTCAGCGACCCGCCCTCCTCGATGTTTCGCGCGGCACCGAAGAAGCGCTTCGGACGCTGCAGCGCATTGGCGTCGACACCGCCGGTCAGCACCTTGCCCGAGGACGGAACGACGGTGTTGTAGGCGCGACCGAGACGCGTGATCGAGTCGAGGAGAATGACGACGTCGCGTCCGTGCTCGACGAGGCGCTTGGCCTTTTCGATCACCATTTCGGCGACCTGGACGTGGCGCACCGCCGGTTCGTCGAAGGTCGACGACACGACCTCGCCATTGACCGTGCGCTGCATGTCGGTGACTTCTTCCGGCCGCTCGTCGATCAGCAGCACGATCAGATAGCATTCGGGATGATTGGTGGTGATCGCCTTGGCGATGTTCTGCAAGACAACCGTCTTGCCGGTCCGCGGCGGCGCGGTGATCAGCCCGCGCTGGCCCTTGCCAAGCGGCGCGACCAGGTCGATGACCCGTGCCGTGAAGTCCTTGCCGTTCGGCAGTTCGACTTCCATCTTCAGCCGCTCGTCGGGATAAAGCGGCGTCAGGTTGTCGAAGTGGACCTTGTGACGGGCCTTGTCGGGATCCTCGAAATTGATCTTGTTGACCTTGAGCAGCGCGAAATAGCGCTCGCCATCCTTGGGACTGCGGATCTCCCCTTCGACCGTGTCACCCGTGCGCAGAGAAAAGCGCCGGATCTGGGAGGGGGAAATATAGATATCGTCCGGCCCGGGGAGATAATTGGCGTCGGGGGATCGCAGGAACCCGAAACCGTCCTGAAGCACTTCGACAACGCCCTCGCCGATAATATCGACATCCTGGTCAGCCAATTGCTTCAATATCGCGAACATCAGCTCCTGCTTGCGCATGGTGCTCGCATTTTCGACCGCATGTTCCTCGGCAAAAGCAAGAAGTTCGGTCGGTGTCTTGATCTTGAGATCTGAGAGTTTCATTTCCCGCATGGGCTAGGGAGAGTCTTCTTCTGGAGTGACTGGGTACAATCGATCCGCATGCAGCGATGGGCAAGTGGATCGTACGACTGAAAGGTTGGGAATTCCGTGGGTCGAAAGCCGGCTTCTCGAACCGGCCTGATCTCGCAGCGTGTCCGCAAAAGAACCCTGAGACCATGCCCAATGGATTTGAGGTTTCCGGAAACTACATTTTTAATTGAACGAGAGCAAGCGGGATTCCGTACTTCTTTCGGATTAAATCTCCGCAACATCAGTCTTGCATGAGGCAGACCCTGCGGCAGATCGCAGATCACGCGCTCAGAACGGCTTGATCACCACCAGAATGACGATCACAACCATCAGCACGGTCGGAACTTCGTTGACAATCCGGTAGTGCCGGTGGCTGCGGGTGTTTTGGTCGTCGGCAAACGCCCTGACGCAGCGGGCCAGATAACCGTGATAGCCGCTCATGACCAGGACCAGCGCGAGCTTGGCGTGAAACCAGCCGTCGCGAAAAAACCCGCCCTCATAGGCGACCCAAAGGCCGAACACCCAGCTTGCGATCATTGCCGGCGTCATGATCGCCTTGAGCAGGCGCCGTTCCATGATCTTGAAGGTTTCGCTTTGCTGCGTGCCCGTCTCGGTTTCCGCGTGATAGACGAACAGCCGCGGCAAATAGAACAGCGCCGCCATCCAGGCGATCACCGACATGATGTGAAGGGCCTTGAGCCAGAGATAGAGCATTCGCGGATCAGCCCCTGGGATCCGGCGTCGCGCGAACGCGTTCGATCATGCGGCGCACATTGTCCGGATCCGCGTCCGGCGTGACGCCATGGCCGAGGTTGAACACAAGCGGCCCGTCGCCAAGCGTCTTGAGCACCTGATCGACACCCTCGTCGAGTGCGGCGCCTCCCGCCACAAGACGCATCGGATCGAGATTGCCCTGCACCGGCACCATACGCTGCACGTCCTGCGCCAGCGCGCCCGGCACCGTCCAGTCGAGGCCGACGGCATCGACGCCCGTCTCGGCGATATAGGTCTTCAGCCGCGCGGCCGATGCCTTGGGAAATCCGATGATCTTGGCATGCGGAACCGCGGCTTTCACGCCGGCGACAATCGCCTTCGTCGGGGCGATCGACCAGCGCGCGAAACCGGCATCATCGAGGACGCCCGCCCAGGTGTCGAACACCTGCACCGCATCGGCACCCGCCTCGAACTGGCGGATCAGATAACGGATGGATGCAGGGACCAACTGGTCGATGAAGGATTGCATCAGCTCAGGATCGCGATAGGCGCCGACACGGGCGGCGATCTGGTCCTGGGTGGTGTGACCGGCCACGGAGTAGCAAGCGACCGTCCAGGGGGCTCCGCAGAAGCCGAGAAGCGTCGTCTCTTCCGGAAGCTCGGCCCGCAGGCGGCGTACGGTCGCGATCACGGGATCAAGATGCTGTTCCGCCCGTCCCTGGTCGAGCTGGTCCACCAGGCCGGACCTGAGCGGATCGAGAACCGGTCCACGGCCTTCCTCGAAGCGAACGGGATATCCGAGCGCGTCGGGGACAACGAAAATATCGGAAAACAGGATTGCCGCATCGAAGCCATAACGGCGGATAGGCTGGAGGGTGACCTCCGTCGCCAGATCCGTGTCATAGCAAAATTCCAAAAAATTAACCTTCTTTGAACGAACTTCGCGGTATTCGGGAAGGTACCTGCCGGCCTGACGCATCATCCAGACGGGAGGCGGCCAGAGCCGATCTCCTTCGAGCACACGCATGACCCGTCGCGAGCTTGTCTGAGACACGAACACCCCCTTCTAAAAAAAGAAAAGAATCCTGAATCTGGATTCTGTTGTTTTTGTTTGTCGGTGGACATCCGGGATTGCCGGTTGTCGACACCTCTCCACATGACTCATTCATGGCGAAGCTGTCGAGGAGTTTCCTCTGAAAAGAGTCCCGTGCCAACCGGTGACAACCCGGATTCCGATAATTTTTTCAAGCCAGTGCGCTATGGTTAACTTCTTGTTAACCTTTGAGTCGCACGCGGCCTTTCTGGGGATGGCGAAGGAACAAACCAGTTGTCCCCACTCCAGGGAACGCTTTCGGATCCGGTTCCCGCGGCGGTGTGAATTGTTGATTGTTTTTGCGCTTCGGGCATGGTGGACGGCCCGCTTGCGACTTATGCCCAGACCGGGGTCCTTTATGAACATCAAAACCGTGACACGGGGATAACAGCTTGGGAAAATCCCGTAACTTCTTTCATTTGCACATGGTTTCGGATTCCACCGGCGAGACGCTGATGACCGTGGCACGTGCCGCGACGGCGCAATATGAAGATGTGCAGGCGATTGAACACGTCTATCCGCTGATGCGGACGCTGCGCCAGCTCGACAAGGCG
Organism: Paracoccaceae bacterium; assembly: GCA_002709505.1. Lineage (GTDB taxonomy): Bacteria > Pseudomonadota > Alphaproteobacteria > Rhizobiales > Stappiaceae > Stappia. Next base: position 12,727 of record PARB01000026.1, read on the forward strand.
ATCGCCGAGATCGAGAACACGCCGGGGATCGTCCTCTACACGCTGGTCGATGCGGAACTGGCCGAGCGGCTCGAACGGGCAAGTCGCGCGCTCGGCATTCCCTGCGTCAACATCCTGTCGCCGGTGTTCTCGGTGTTTCAGTCCTATCTCAATGTGCAGCTGACCGGCCGGGTCGGCGGCCAGCACGCGCTGGATGCCGAGTATTTTCATCGCATCGACGCGTTGAATTTCACCATGATGCATGACGATGGCCAGATCCCCGACAATCTGGACGAGGCCGACGTGGTGCTTCTGGGGGTCAGCCGGACATCCAAGACGCCGACCTGCATCTATCTCGCCAATCGCGGGATCAAGGCGGCGAATATTCCCATCGTTCCCGAAATCCGGCTTCCCTATCAGCTCTTCGAGGTGCGCCGGGCGATGGTGGTCGCGGTGATCGCATCGGTGGAACGGATCCAGCAGGTGCGGCAGAACCGGATCCTGTCGCTGAACGCGGCGAGTTTCGCCAACGAGAGCTATGTCGACCGCCGCGCCATTGCCGCTGAAATCGCGGCGACGCGAAAGCTTTGCGCCGAACGCGGCTGGCCGGTGATCGACGTCACGCGCCGTTCCATCGAGGAGACCGCGGCGGAGATCATGAGCCTTTACCGGGCGCACAAGAACGCGCTGGAACGACCGCCGACCCCCTGATATTGCCGCAAGGAGCTGAAATCCTGCGTCGATCCGATCCCTTGTTTTCCAAACTCCGGGCCCAGACATGACCGAAATCATTCTCGCCAGCGCAAGCCGCATCCGCGGCGAACTCCTGCGCAACGCCGGCCTAAACATTACCGTCGATCCCGCCGATGTCGACGAACGCGCCATTGAGGAACCGCTTCTGAAGAGCGGTTTTCCGCCCGCCGACATCGCCGAGGTGCTGGCGGAGGCAAAGGCACAGGCCGTCAGCGAACGCCATCCCGGCGCCTTGGTGATTGGGGCCGACCAGGTGCTGGAATTCGAGGGCAACCGGCTGACCAAGCCGGATGACATGGAGGCCGCCCGCCGGCAGTTGCTTGCCATGTCCGGCAAGACGCATGCGTTGAATTCCGCTGTCACACTGGCCCGCGATGGCGAAACGCTGTGGCGCCATGTCGCAACGGTCCGGCTCAAGATGCGCGATTTCGGCCCGGCCTTTGTCGGGCGCTATCTCGCCCAGGTCGGCGAGGTCGCTCTCACCAGCGTCGGGGCCTATCAGCTGGAAGGGCCGGGCGTGCAATTGTTCGAGATGATCGACGGCGATTATTTCTCCGTCCTCGGGCTGCCGCTGCTGCCGCTTCTGGCCAGGCTGCGCGAGCAGGGCGCCATCGAGGCATGACCCGGCGCGCCGCAATCACCGGATTTCCGGTCGCACATTCCCGCTCGCCGCTGATCCACGGATACTGGCTGAAGCACCACGGCATCGACGGTACCTATGACCGTGTTGCGGTCGAACCGGCGACGGCGGAGACTTTCTATCGTGCGTTCGCAAAGAGTGGGCTGGTCGGCTGCAACGTCACCGTGCCGCACAAGGAAGTGGCCGCAGCCTGCTGCGACGAGCTGGACGATGCGGCCCGGGCCATGGGCGCGGCCAACACGCTGTGGCTCGACGACAGCGGCCGGTTGATGGGTGCCAACACCGACGGTCTCGGGTTTCTCGGCAACCTCGATCAACAGGCGCCGGGCTGGGATGCGCGCACCAAAAGCGCCCTCGTGCTCGGCGCCGGCGGTGCCGCACGCGCAATCGTCTGGGCATTGGCCTCCCGTGGTGTGGAAAAGGTGCTTATCGCCAATCGTACGCTGTCCAAAGCTCAGGACCTGGCGGACCGTTTCGCTCCCGTCGCAAAAGCCGTTTCCTGGGACTATCTGGCGGACATCCTGGGGAGAACCGATCTTCTCGTGAACACCACCTCGCTTGGCATGGAAGGACAGCCGCCGCTCGATCTGGACCTGTCTCCCCTGCCGGTCGAGGCGCTGGTGACCGACATCGTCTATGCGCCGCTGGTCACGCCTTTGTTGCAGGCGGCCCGGGACAGGGGGCATCCGACCGTTGACGGCCTTGGCATGCTGCTTCATCAGGCGGTGCCGGGGTTTGAGCGCTGGTTCGGCGTGCGACCTGAGGTTGACGATGCATTGCGGAGGCTCGTCCTGGCCGATCTGGGCGTGTCGTCGTGATTGTCGTTGGCCTCACCGGCTCCATCGGCATGGGCAAATCGACCACGGCCGCCATGTTCGCGGCCGCCGGTGCTGCCGTTTACGATGCGGATGCGGCCGTCCACGCTCTTTATCGAAGCGAAGGCGCGCCGGCGATCGAGGCTGCCTTTCCCGGAACGGTGACCGACGGTGTCGTCGACCGCAAGGCGCTCGGTGCCCGTGTGATCGGCAAGCCGGAGGAGATGAAGCGGCTTGAGGCCATCGTGCATCCGCTGGTGCGCGCGCGCGAGATCGCCTTCCTGGAGGCGGCGAAAGCCTCCGGCGCCCGCGTCGCCGTGCTGGATATTCCGTTGCTGTTTGAAACCGGCGGCGAAGCGCGGGTTCACGCCAGCGTCGTCGTTACGGCGGATGCGCAGGTGCAGCGCGCCCGCGTGCTTGCGAGGCCCGGCATGACCGAGGAAACCTTCGCCGCGATCCTGGCCAAGCAGATGCCCGACGCGCAGAAGCGCCATCGCGCGCATTTCCTTGTGGACACCGGCCACGGCATATCCCATGCCGAACGCAGCGTTGCCGCGATCCTGCGCGCCCTTGCCGCTCTCGGCTGAGCGGACTGCGTGTCGCTCACATGTGGAAAAGCCGGGGATCTCCGGTGGATTTTCCGCGCGCGGCTTGAGCGACCCGCCCGCCGTGCCAAGACTGGTGCCCGTGACAATCGCATCGCCACTGGCGATCCCGGCCTTTGCCGGTCCTGCAAGAAAGTCCTGCCGCCATGCGCCGTGAAATTGCCTTCGACACGGAAACCACCGGGCTCGATCCGCGCAACGGCGACCGGCTCGTCGAGATCGGCGGCGTGGAGCTGATCAACCACGTGCCGACGGGGCGCACCTACCACGTCTATCTCAATCCCGAACGCGACATGCCCATCGAGGCCTTCAACGTGCACGGACTGTCGGAAGAGTTTCTGGCAGACAAGCCGAAGTTCGCCGAGGTCGCGCAGGAGTTTCTCGAGTTCGTCGACGACGCGACGCTGGTGATCCACAACGCCGCTTTCGACATGGGCTTCATCAACATGGAGCTCGGACGGCTTGGTCTCGGTCCGTTCCCGGCCGAGCAGGTGCTCGATACCCTGGCGATCGCCCGGCGCAAGCACCCCGGATCGCCAGCCTCGCTCGATGCGCTGTGCTCGCGCTACGGGATCGACAATTCGCGGCGAACCAAACACGGCGCGCTGCTCGATTCCGAGATCCTGGCGGAAGTCTATATCGAGCTGATCGGCGGCAAACAGGCCGGGCTTGCCCTGTCGGTGGAGGATGAGGCCGATTATTCCGGGTCCGAATCCAGGCGCGCGCGCGTGCCGGCGCGTCCGCGTCCCAGGCCGTTGCCACCGTTGCTGGGCGAAGCCGAGATCGAGGCGCATCGCGCTTTCGTCGCCGGCATGGGCGAGGCCGCGCTCTGGCGGCGCTACGAAGCCGACTGAGCCTCTTGCACGTCGATCCTCAATGAAAACGCCCGCGAATCGATCCGAAAGCGGACCTTTTCACGGGCGTTGAAATGATCGTCGGGAGTTGCCCTCGCCTCACAGCATCGAGGGCAGCACGCGGTCCGGCGGACGGTGACCGTCCATGAAGGTCTTGATGTTGATGATCACCTTCTCGCCCATGTCGATGCGTCCCTCGATGGTGGCCGATCCCATGTGCGGCAGCAGCACCACCTTGTCGGAGGACACGAGCTTGGGGTTTACCGCCGGCTCGTGCTCGAACACGTCGAGGCCTGCGCCGGCGAGCTGACCGGCTTCGAGCTGACGGATCAGCGCCGCCTCGTCGATCACTTCCCCGCGGGCGGTGTTGACGAGATAGGCTTCCGGCTTCATCAGCTTCAGCCGCCGCGCCGACAGCAGATGGTAGGTCGCCGGCGTGTGCGGGCAATGCACCGAAACCACGTCCATGCGCGCCAGCATCTGGTCGAGGCTGTCCCAATAGGTCGCCTCAAGCGCCTCTTCGGTCGCTTCCGGCACCCGGCGGCGGTTGTGGTAGTGGATCGACATGCCGAACGCCTTGGCGCGGCGCGCCACCGCCTGGCCGATACGGCCCATGCCGACGATGCCGAGCCGCTTGCCCGAGATCCGGTGCCCGAGCATCCAGGTCGGCGACCATCCGGCCCAGTCGCCGTGTTCCATCACCTTGATGCCTTCGGCGATGCGGCGCGGAACGCCCAGCATCAGCGCCATGGTCATGTCGGCTGTATCTTCCGTCAGCACGCCGGGGGTGTTGGTCACGGTGATGCCGCGGTTGTTGGCGGTGACGACGTCGATGTTGTCGACGCCATTGCCGAAGTTGGCGATCAGCCTGAGGTTCGGACCCGCTTGCGACAGGACGGCGGAATCGATGCGGTCGGTCACGGTCGGCACGACGACATCGGCCGTTTTCACCGCCTCCACCAGTTCCGCCTGGCTGAGCGGCCGGTCCGTATCGTTGAGCCGGGTTTCGAAGAGCTCGCGCATGCGCGTCTCCACGACATCCGGCAACTTGCGTGTCACGACGACCAGCGGCTTCTTCTTCGGCATGCTCCTCGCCTTCCGCGCTTTATTGAGGGGTCCTTAACCCTGAATCCTCCACAGTGCGTCCTTTCCAGACAGGACGGCACAACGCTGTTGTTCTCCTTACCAGATGGTCCGGTCAAAACAAGGGATTGCAGCTGATTGATTTTGGCACACCTGCGATCTCTTTTGGGAGTCGCCCCCTCAAGATGCCATCAAAATGTGCGATTCGGACGGTGTGGGTTAAGGATGGACAACGTCGATCCAGGAGAAAGGAAGCGATTGAAATGATACCTCACCCGGCCGCCAGGATCGGCCTCGTGTCCCTTCTCGCGCTTTTTCTCGTGACCGTCGCCGCCACCGCGCCCGCCGTGGCCCAGTCGGGAACCGTTGGTCCCAGCGGCTTTCCCGTCCCGCGGTTTGTCAGCCTGAAGTCCGACCGGGTCAACGTGCGCGTCGGCCCGAGCCGGGACCATCGCATCGGCTGGACCTTCGTGCGTGCGGGATTGCCGGTCGAGATCGTGCAGGAATTCGAGAACTGGCGCCGGATCCGCGACTGGGAAGGCTCGGAGGGCTGGGTGTTCCATTCGCTGCTGACCGGGCGGCGGACGGCTCTGGTCACCCCCTGGGAAAGCGCGATGATCACCCCGCTCCGCGAGGAGCCGCGTTCGGATGCGCGTGTCGTGGCCGAATTGTCGCCCAAGGTGCTGGGCGAGGTCGGGCAGTGCAAGGAAGGCTGGTGCGAGGTGTCGGGAGACGGGTTTTCCGGCTGGATCGACCAGACCCGGCTGTTCGGCGTCTATCCCGACGAAACGGTGGAGTGAGACGCCGGATTCACCCCTGATCGATGCGGGCGAAAGCCCGCGGCGTCGCGGGCCCGCAGGGTGTCTCCCGCGGGCCTGCGTCCGGTGCAAGATCACACGTCTTCGATGACTTTCTGCGCGCGCGCTTCCTGGGTTTTCAGCGCATCGAGCCGCGGCATCGAGACGGTGCTGAAACCTGAATCCACGAAGTGGATCTCTCCGGTCACGCCCGAGGCGAGATCCGACAGGAGATAGAGCGCGGAACCGCCGACCTCATAGTGGGTGACGGTGCGTCCGAGCGGCGAGTGCTGCTTCTGGTAGTTGAACATCACGCGCGCGTCCGAGACGCCCGATCCGGCCAGCGTGCGCACCGGTCCCGCCGAAATCGCGTTGACGCGGATGTTCTGCAAGCCGAAATCCATCGCCAGGTAGCGGACGGAGGATTCCAGCGCCGCCTTGGCCACGCCCATCACGTTGTAGTTCGGCATCACCTGGTTGGAGCCGCCATAGGTCAGCGTCACCATCGACCCGCCGTCGTTCATCATCGCGGCCGCCCGTTTGGCAACCTCGGTGAAGGAGAAGCAGGAAATCACCATCGTGCGGATGAAGTTCTCGCGCGAGGTGTCAGCGTAGCGGCCGCGCAGCTCCGACTTGTCGGAAAAGGCGATGGCATGCACCAGGAAGTCGATCGTGCCCCATTTTTCCTTGAGCGTGTCGAAGACCGCATCGACCGTGTCAATGTCCTCGACGTCGCAGGGCAGCAGCAGATCGGCGCCGACGCTGTCGGCCAGCGGCTTCACCCGACGTCCGAAGTTCTCGCCCTGATAGGTGAAGGCGAGCTCGGCGCCATGGTCGGCCAGCGTCTTGGCGATCCCCCAGGCGATGGAGTGATCATTGGCAACGCCCATTACCAGGCCGCGTTTGCCTTTCATTATTCCCGACATTCTGGCCCCCTCAGCCGTGATAGCGCGACAGCGCGAGGGAGGCGTTGGTGCCCCCGAAACCGAAACTGTTGGAAAGCACCGTATCGAGACCGGCGTTGTCGATCCGCTGCATCGCGATCTCGTCAGGGCTGAGCGCCGGGTCGAGTTCCGTGATGTTGGCGGACGCGGCGATGAAATCGTGCTGCAGCATCAACAGGCAGTAGATCGCCTCATGCACGCCGGTGGCGCCGAGGCTGTGACCCGTCAGCGACTTGGTCGAGGACGCGACCGGCTGATCGTCGCCGAACACCTTGCGGATCGCTTCGATCTCGCCGATGTCGCCGACCGGGGTCGAGGTGCCATGGGTGTTGATGTAGTTCACCTTGCGGTCACCGAGCGTCTCGATCGCAAGCCGCATGCAGCGCTCGCCGCCCTCGCCGGACGGCGCGACCATGTCGTAGCCGTCGGAATTGGCGGCATAGCCGGTAACCTCGGCGTAGATCTTGGCGCCGCGTGCCTTGGCATGTTCCAGCTCTTCCAGAACGACGACACCGCCGCCGCCGGCGATGACGAAGCCGTCGCGTGTCGCGTCATAGGGCCGCGATGCTGTGGTCGGCGTGTCGTTGTACTTCGACGACATCGCGCCCATGGCGTCGAACAGGCACGACAGCGTCCAGTCGAGTTCCTCGCCGCCGCCGGCAAAGACGATGTCCTGCTTGCCGAACTGGATCTGCTCGGCGCCGGCGCCGATGCAATGGGCCGAGGTCGAACAGGCCGAGGTGATCGAATAGTTGATGCCCTTGATCTTGAAGGGCGTGGCCAGGCAGGCCGAATTGGTCGAGCTCATGCCGCGGGTGACCATGAAGGGACCCATGCGCTTGGGCGAGCCCTTCTCGATCACGGTCTTATGCGCCTGGAACAGGTTCTTCGTCGACGGTCCGCCGGACCCCATGACGAGACCCGTGCGCGGATGAGAGACATCCGTGTCCTCAAGCCCGCTGTCGGCGATTGCCTGCTGCATGGCGAGGTAGTTGTAGGCTGCGCCATCGCCCATGAAGCGGAGCTGGCGCTTGTCGATCTCGGCCGCCAGGTCGATCTTCGGCATGCCGTGAACCTGGCTGCGGAAGCCATGTTCGGTGTATTCCGGTGCCGCGCAAATCCCGGACGTGCCGTCGCGCAGGCTCTTGGTGACCTCTTCCGCCGAATTGCCGATCGACGAAATGATGCCCAGTCCGGTTATAACCACCCGCCTCATCGCGGTCTCCCGTCTGTTTCGGGCACCCTTGCGTCCAGTTGCAACGGGCCCAGTTTCCTTGCCGGACCGGATGCCGCCCGCCGAAGCGCGCGCATCTGGTCCGAAACCAGTCGATTTTGTCGAGCTTTCAGCCGCCGGCCGCAGGTCCGGCTTCCACGGCGAAAAGCTGCGCGACCCTCCCGCAGATAGGAGGGCGCGCGCGTGCGATCAATCGGGCCGGGTCGAAACGGTCAGTCGGCCTTGAACAGGCCGACCCGCAGATCCTTGGCCTTGTAGATGACCTCGCCATCGGCCTTGAGCCAGCCGTCGGCGATGCCGAGCACCAGCCGCCCGCGGCGCAGCTTCTTGATGTCGACGCCGTATTCGACCAGCTTCACGTCCGGCGTGACCATCTTGGAAAACCGGATCTCGCCGGTGGAGATCGCGCGGCCCTTGCCGGGTTCGCCGAGCCAGCCGAGGAAAAACCCCGTCATCTGCCACATGGCATCGAGCCCGAGGCAGCCCGGCATCACCGGGTCGCCCTGGAAATGGCAGTCGAAGAACCACAGGTCGGGTTTCACGTCGAGCTCGGCCCGCACGCAGCCAAGGCCGTGTTCGCCGCCGGTCTCGGAGATTTCCGTGATCCGGTCGAACATCAGCATCGGCGGCAACGGCAATTGCGCGTTGCCGGGGCCAAACGTCTCGCCGCGTCCGCAGGCAAGCAATTCTTCGTAGGAGTAGCTCGATTGCCGCACGTTCATATTCTTCCCGCAGGTTATGGATGCTTCGATCCCGTCACGAAGAACCGGCGGACGGGCGAAGTCGAGATTATGGAGCGCTTACTAACATAGGCCCTAGCGCTTCGAAAGCCCGGCTCCAAATGAGAAATCGGCGTTTGCGGCGTGTTTTTCCCGCAGGCGGGCGATTTTCGACGGCGCGGAGCGGAGACAGTTCGCCATTGCCCAGAGTGGGGGACTGTCGCAAGGCTTGCAAATCACGGCCCGTCTGTGGCAGAAATCCGCGACTGGCGTGCGGTCAGACAGGCCCGGCAAGCCGGTCCGCAAGGCACCGCAAAAGGTGACGGCCTTGCACAAACCGTGCAGGATGGCATGATGCCGGGTGCGGGACGGCGGTGTCGCGGTCGGTGCCCTGACGTCGAAGGGGACGTTGGGGACAGTCGAAAATGTGTCCAGTTGGCGAGCGAGGCAGAGTGAGCGAGATCGAGGGACAGCGCGAAGTTCGGGACATGCTCCGGGTAGCCGGATTGCGTCCCACCCGGCAGCGCGTGGCGTTGGCGGAGCTCCTGTACTCGCATGGAAATCGTCACATCTCGGCGGAACTCCTGCATGAGGAAGCCGAAGCCGCGCATGTTCCGGTGTCGCTTGCGACCGTTTACAACACGCTGCACCAGTTCACCCAGGCCGGCCTTCTGCGCGAGGTCGCGGTCGAGGGTACCAAGACCTATTTCGACACCAACACCGACGATCACCACCACTTCTTCATCGAAGGCGACAATCAGGTGATCGACATTCCCGGCTCGGGCGTTTCGATGGCCAGGCTTCCGGAAGCTCCGGAAGGGATGGAGATCGTGCGCGTCGACGTGGTGGTGCGGTTGCGCCGCAAGGGCTAGGCCCTGCACAGCCAGAGCCGGCGACGGTTTTCCTGTTCGACATTCGCGAATGCTCACGCCTGGCCGCGGCCAAGCCGCGTCAGCTGCGTTGCGTGTTTTCCGGGCTCTTGCACAGATCCGCGATCAGGCACTTCTCGCACTCCGGCTTGCGCGCCTTGCAGATGTAGCGGCCATGCAGGATCAGCCAGTGGTGGGCGTGCAGCAGGAATTCCGCCGGCACGGCCTTTTCAAGCGACTTCTCCACGTCGAGCGGCGTCTTGCCCGGGGCGAGGCCGATCCGGTTGCCGAGGCGGAACAAATGGGTGTCGACGGCGATGGTCGGTTGCCCGAAGGCGATGTTCAGCACGACATTGGCGGTCTTTCGACCAACACCCGGCAGGCGTTCCAGCGCCGCCCGGTCTTGCGGCACTTCGCCGCCATACTCGTCGACCAGCATCCGTGACAGCGCGATCACGTTCTTGGCCTTGGTCTTGTAGAGGCCGATGGTCCGGATTGCCTCGCGCAGCGCGTCCTCGCCGAGTGCCAGCATCTTTTCCGGCGTGTCGACGGTTTCGAACAAGGGACGCGTGGCCTTGTTGACGCCGACGTCGGTGGCCTGCGCCGACAGGGCGACGGCCACCAGGAGCGTATAGGGATTGACGTAATGCAGCTCTCCGGTCGGTTCCGGGTTCGCGGCATGGAAGCGGGCGAAGATCGCGTGGATCTCGGCCCTGGTGTAGCGCGGTCGTTTCAGCGTGCGCTTGCGGGCCGGCGCGGCGGCGGATTTCTTCCCCGAGGGTCGCGACGCTATAGGTGTTTTCACGTGATCGCTCTGGTTCTCGCTCATGGCTTCTCTATACTGTTGCACCATGACGAGCGGCAATCCGAAAACAGACTTTGCAGACGTGGGCGGTTGCGACGCGCAGGACGACGACCCGCCGTTCTTCGCGGCCATGCTGACGCCCTACCGGTCGTTGGGCGCAAACGGCTTTCGCATACTGATGCTGGTTGTCTGCGCCATTTGCCTTGTCGCCGGGCTTGTTTTCCTCGCGCTGGGCGCCTGGCCGGTCTTCGGCTTTCTCGGCCTGGATATTCTCCTGATTTTCCTGGCGTTTCGCTGGAACTACAAGGCCGCGCGCGCCTATGAGCAGGTCAGCGTGTCGCGCACGCAGATCACGATTTTGAAGGTGAGCGCCGCGGGCCGGCGGTCCTGCTACCGGTTCAATCCGTTCTGGGCGAGGCTCCTGGTGCGCGAGGAAGACGACGAGGGCGTGGTACGCATCACCGTCAAGGCGCGCGGGCAATCCGTCGACGTCGGCGGATTCCTCAACCCCGACGACCGCACCAGCTTTGCCGGCGCGTTCCGGCAGGCGGTGGCAACGGCCAAGGCCGGCGGTCCCTTTCCCGAACCGCTGGCCTCGTAAGCGCGCGCAGGCCGTCCCTCGTCCTCAGTTGAAGACGCGGCAGGACTGCGGTGCGGCGCCCGGCCGTTGCCAGGTCACCCGGTTGCCGGCGCCCGACAGCACGTAGCCGCGCTGGGCGTAATAGAGATCGGCACTGTTGGAGCGATCCGCGAGCGTTACCGGCGACAGGCCGGATTCCCGCACGATGGCGACGCGGCGGGTGTTGTCGATGGTCACCGCCAGGTAGGCGCCGCTGTCGCAGTCGTAGTTGATCTCCACCAGATCGTTGCCCGGCGCGGGAAACAGCGGAGCCGGAGCGACCGGGGCCACATAGTCGGGCTCCGGCAGCGGCGCGGGCGCGGGCCGTCCCGGCGAGATCGTCACGACCCGCGTGCGGCCCTGCGGCAGATAGATGCCGAGACACTGTCCGGCCGGATTGGTCACGAGCCAGGGATGGCCGGCGAGCGTCGGCTGGACCATTTCGCCGCCAGGCGGAATGCGGGCCTGGGTCTGGCGCTCGCCGTTGAAGTCGAGCCAATGCACGACCACCGGCCGGCGGCGCTCGTTGCGGAAGACCAGCGTGGCCGGGCGGTCGCTGGCGATCGAGGTGATGAAGCCCTCTTCCCGGCAGCTCGGACGGCCGCGCGGATCCTCTCCCGAAAAGCCTTCCGGCTGACGGGGCGCGGATGCGACCACCTCCGGGCGGGGGACTGCGCAGGTCGCCTGGAACTGGCGGACCGGACCGGCGCTGCCGGACAGCGACACGCGGTAGACCCAGTCGCCGTCGACGCCGACGGCAAGGGTCGAGCCCCGGATCAGCGCGGTCCAGATCGGGTCGTTTGCGTTCAGCGAGACCACGGCGTCGGGTTCGCCGCTCTCGGTGTTGGCGGAGGACCCGCGCGCGGTATAGCTGCGCGTTTGCTCGCGGGCGGAGAGCGTCACAGGGACCGTGCCGCCCGGCGTAAGCCCGTCGACCGCCGTTTGCAGCACGAAGTCGATTTCACCGGAACTGGGACGACAGCTCGCCAGAAAGCCGCGGTCGTCGGTCTCGCGACGGCCGTAGATCAGCGACAGGCTGTCGCCGCCCTCGCGCTCCACATACCAGGTGCGGTTTTCAAACACGGGCACGACGGCGGTGTCGACAGCGTCTTCCGGCGCCTGTGCCGGGGATGTGTCGGCGGTTTCGGACGGTCCGTCCGGGGTCTGCGACGGTGTGCGCGCCTCCGCCGCGGTGTCGCGCGACCGAGAGGGGCTCTCCTCGGTGCTGCCGCGCAGGCTTGTATCCGGGCGGCGCACGCCGCCGGCAAGCGGCGGCGCGGAGGGACCCGATCCCGAGGGCACGGCCTGGCGAACGCCGCCGGCGGAGCCTCTCGCAAGCGCGGCCTTGGTGTCCACGGTCACCTTCCAGTCGCCGCAGATGTCGACCTCGTCCTGCAGGATGCGGCCATCGGCAAGCACGAGCCGCAGGTTTCGCCGGCAGGCGATCTGGCCACCGTTCTTCGGGTCGCCGTCGACCTCGACGAACACCCGCGCCTTGGAGCGGCGGCGGACCTTCATCGCCGTGCCGTCGATGGCGACATCGCGGATGGCGGTGTCGTCGTCGGTCTGGATCATCACCAGCTTGCGCTCGATGCGCGTTGCCGTCTCGCGCTTCGCGGCAAGGTCGGTGGCGGCGACGTCGACCACATAGTTGATGGCGCAAAGATCATAGGTCTTCGAGAGCGAGCGTCCGTCCGACAGGCTGATGGTCAGGGCCTGCTCGCAGGTGAAGGGCACGCTCTCGCGTCCGGCCTCGACGAAGAGGATGCCCGAACCGCGCCCGACTTCCTTCAGCGTCCGGTTTCCGCTCTTCACGCTGTCGACCGTCACGTCCTTGATCGAGCTTTTCAGCGACACGATGCGCGTTTCGGCCGCCGCTGCCTGTGGCGCAAGAAGAACGGCGGTGGCGGTAATGGCGGCAAGCAGGAGGCGCGCGGCGCGGCGGGGATCGAAGAGAGGCCGGATGGGCATTTGCACTGTCATCTCTTTGCGGTCAACTCGTGAAAGATTGCCGCAGAGTGACGCGGGTTTTTGGCCGAAGCAAGACGATGCCTCCCCCGCCGCGAATCCGCTCGCAAATCGGGTGGCGGAGGCAGCCGCTCCGGCGATAGGGTCGTCGCACAGACAATGAAGGTGTCCTGCCATGACCGCGACCGGCCCCGCCATCACCCTTGTTTCTTCTTCCGCTGCTTCGCCGGACCAGAGTCTCGACGACTACGACGTGGTGCGCCGGACCCTGCAGGCGATCACCGAACGCTGGCGCGAGCAGCCGCAGCTGGAAGAGCTTGCGACGGAGGCCGGCGTGCAGCCGATCCAGCTGCAGCGGGTGTTTTCGCGCTGGGCCGGCCTGACGCCGAAACAGTTCCTGCAGGCGGTGACGCTGGACCATGCCCGTGCGCTGCTGAAACGCTCCGCCACGGTGCTCGAGACGAGCTATGAGGTCGGGCTGTCCGGTCCGGCGCGCCTGCACGACCTCTTCGTCACCCATGAGGCGATGACGCCGGGCGTCTATCGCGCCAGGGGGGCGGGCGTCACGCTGCGCTACGGGTTTCATCCCTCGCCCTTCGGTCTTGCGCTGGTCATGGCGAGCGAGCACGGCCTGGCCGGTCTGGCGTTTTGCGATCCCGGCGGCGAGGCGGAGGCGCTGGCCGACATGCGCGCGCGCTGGCCCGCGGCCGACTACCTTGAAGATGCCGCAGCGACCGCCCCGCTGGCGCGGCGCGTGTTCGATCCGGCAAGCTGGTCGGCGGAAACGCCGCTGCGCGTCGTCATGATCGGGACGGATTTCGAGATCCGCGTCTGGGAGGCGCTGCTGCGCATCCCCGTTGGCGGTGCGACCACCTATGCGCGGATCGCCGAAAGCCTAGGAAAACCCAAGGCGGCCCGCGCGGTTGGCCGCGCCGTCGGGCGCAATCCGGTGTCCTTCGTCGTTCCCTGCCACCGGGTGTTGGGAAGCGGCGGCGGCCTCTGCGGTTATCATTGGGGCCTGACCCGCAAGCGCGCGATCCTCGGTTGGGAAACGGGTCTCGTCGGCGCGGCGGAGTGATCCGTCGGCGTCGTCGCGCTCACCCCTTGCCGTCTCTGGCCGCTTCGCGCTTCAGCCGGTAGAGCGCTTCCAGCGCCTCGCGCGGCGTCATGTCGTCGGGATCGATCTCGGCCAGGGCGTCTTTCACGGCGTCGCGTTTCGGGGTCGCAGGCGCGGGAGCGGGCGGCGTCATGGCGGCGAACAGCGGCAGGTCGTCGATCGCCTGTTTCGCCGGCGTTTGCCGGTCCTGTTCCTCAAGTTGCGCCAGAACCGCGCGGGCGCGGTCGATCACGGAGGCCGGAAGCCCGGCGAGTTTCGCCACCTGGATGCCGTAGGACCGGTCGGCCGCACCCGCGACGATCTCGTGCAGGAAGACGACCTCGCCCTCCCATTCCTTGACGCGCACCGTCGCGTTCGACAGGCGCGGCAGCCGCGCCGATAGCGCCGTCAGCTCGTGGTAATGCGTGGCGAACAGCGCGCGCGCCCGGTTGGTCTCGTGCAGATGCTCGATCGCCGCCCATGCGATCGACAGGCCGTCGAAGGTCGAGGTGCCGCGGCCGATCTCGTCCAGGATGACCAGCGCCCGCTCGCCCGCCTGATTGAGGATCGCGGCGGTCTCCACCATTTCCACCATGAAGGTGGAGCGTCCGCGCGCCAGATCGTCGGCGGCGCCCACGCGGGAAAACAGACGGTCGACGATGCCGATATGCGCGCGCGCCGCCGGCACGAAGGCGCCCATCTGTGCGAGAACGGCGATCAGTGCGTTCTGGCGCAAGAAGGTCGACTTGCCGGCCATGTTCGGACCGGTGACCAGCCAGATGCGGCCGCCGTCCTCGCCCTCGCCCGGACCGAGGTCGGCATCATTGGCGACGAAGCCCTCGCCGCTCGTCTGTTTCAGCGCCCGTTCCACCACCGGATGGCGCCCGCCCGAAATGTCGAAGGCGAGACTGTCATCGACCAGCGGGCGGGTGTGATTGTCCTCTTCCGCAAGATCGGCAAGGGCCGCGGCCACATCGAGAACCGAAAGACCGTCGGCCACTCCCTTGATCGCATCGGCGCGGGCAAGCACATCGTCGCACAGCCGCTCGAAGGCCGCCGTCTCGAGCGCCAGCGCGCGTCCGGCCGCATTGGCGATGCGGCTTTCCAGATCCGCCAGGTCCGGCGTGGTAAAGCGCATGGCGCCGGCCATGGTCTGGCGATGGATGAAGCGCGCCGGGTCGCCGGTGAGCTTGTCGGCGTGCGCCGCAGGGACCTCGATGAACCAGCCGAGCACATTGTTGTGCTTGATCTTCAGCGCCCGGACCGCGAGTTCCTCGCACAGGCTGCCTTGAAGCTGCGCGATCACCTTGCGGCTGTCGTCCCTGAGCCGGCGCAATTCGTCCAGCTCCTCGATGTAGCCCTCGGCGATGAAATTGCCGTCGCGGGCGAGAAGCGGCAGATCGTCCTTCAGCGCCCGGGCAAGATCCGCGCCGAGATCGCGCGGGGCGGCGTCGATGCGCGCCAGCGCCGCCTCGAGCTCTTCTTCTTCCAGACGGCCGTCGTCGCCGCGCGGGACCAGTGCCGCGATTTCCAGTGCGGCCTGAAGCCCCTGGGCGAGCGCCAGAAGATCGCGCGGACCGCCCCGGTTGAGCGAGATGCGCGACAGCGCGCGGGCCATGTCCGGCACCTGTTTCAGCTGGGACCGCAGGCGTTCGCGCAGATAGGTGTCGGCGTGAAACCGGGCAACCGCGTCCTGCCGGCGGCGGATTTCGGCGACATCGGTCAGCGGACTGGCAAGCCGGGAGGCGAGAAGCCTGGAGCCGGCGCCGGACACCGTGCGGTCGATGACGGAGAGCAGCGAGCCGGTGCGTTCGCCCGACAATGTGCGCATCAGTTCCAGATTGGCGCGCGTCGCCGGATCGATGAGCATGCGCGCGCCGGCGCCTTCGCGCGCCGGAGGGTCGAGCGGCGCGCGGTCGCCGAACTGGGTCTTTTCCACATAGGCGAGCGCACCGGCGGCAGCCGTGGTTTCCAGCCGGGTAAACTGGCCGAAGGCCTCCAGCGTCGCGACGCCGTAATAGTGCGCCAGCCGGTCGGCGGCGGTCGCGCCGTCGAACAGGCTGCGTGGCACGGGCGAGAGCGACGCCGGGCTTTCCTCCAGCAGCGCGCGCAGGGCGGGGTCGTCGAGCAGCGTGTCGGCGACGACGATCTCGCGCGGGTCGATGCGGGCGAGATCGGCGGCAAGCCGCGCGCCCTCGCTCGTCGCCACCTTGAAGGCGCCGGTGGAGATGTCGACCCAGGCAAGCGCATAGGCGGTGTCGTCGTCGAGCGATCCGTTGCGACCGCGCGCCAGCGCCAGCAGGAAATTGTTGCGCGAAGCGTCCAGCAGGCGCTCTTCGGTCAGCGTTCCGGGGGTGACGAGCCGCACGACCTCCCGGCGGACGACCGACTTGGAACCGCGTTTCTTTGCTTCGGCCGGATCCTCGGTCTGTTCGCAGACGGCGACCCGGAAGCCCAGCGAGATCAGTTTTTGCAGATAGTCGTCGGCCGCATGCACCGGCACCCCGCACATGGGGATATCCTCGCCCAGATGCTTGCCGCGCTTGGTCAGCGTGATACCGAGCGCCCGCGAGGCGTCTTCCGCGTCCTGGAAGAACAATTCGTAGAAGTCGCCCATGCGATAGAACAGCAGGCAGTCGGGATTGGCGGTCTTGATCTCGATATATTGCGCCATCATCGGCGTCGGCTGCGCCAGGGCGGCTTGCGCGCGCGCCGGTTCCGCGTCCTTGCCGGTCCGGGGTTCGCCTGCCTGCTCGACCATGCTCGCGACCTTCGTGTTCGGGTAGCGGGTGCCGCATCCACCCTTGTCCTGTGGTGAGGACGTTCTAGCGCGGTTTAGCAAATCGGCGGAAGGGTTTCAGCCCGGGGCGATGCCATGGCGGGTTGAGTGCTGTATTTGCAGGGGATAATGTCTGCCTCCGCTTTTCATGGGCGGCAGGGCAATTGGAGGGCTATATGCCGACGACGGACAAATCGGGCAAGAGCAATGTGAGCTTCACGGAACAGGAGGCGCTGCAGTTTCACCAGCAGGGCCGCCCGGGCAAGCTGGAGATCACGCCGACCAAGCCCATGGCCACCCAGCGCGATCTCTCGCTGGCCTATTCGCCCGGCGTCGCCGTGCCGGTGCTGGCCATCGCCGAAGACCCTTCGCGCGCCTTCGACTACACCACGCGGGGCAATCTGGTCGCGGTGATTTCCAACGGCACCGCGATCCTCGGCCTCGGCAATCTCGGCGCGCTCGCCTCCAAGCCGGTGATGGAAGGCAAGGCGGTGCTGTTCAAGCGCTTCGCCGATGTCGACAGCATCGATCTGGAAGTCGACACCGAGGACGTCGATGCCTTCGTCAATGCGGTGCGCTACCTCGGTCCCTCCTTCGGCGGCATCAACCTTGAGGACATCAAGGCGCCGGATTGTTTCATCATCGAGCAGCGCCTGCGCGAACTGATGGACATCCCCGTCTTTCACGACGACCAGCACGGAACGGCGATCATTGCCGTCGCCGGCCTGATCAACGCCATGCATCTGACCGGCCGCACGCCGGCGGACACGCGCATCGTCTGCAACGGCGCGGGGGCTGCCGGCATTGCCTGCATCGAGCTCGCCAAGGCCATGGGCGTGCCGCATGACAACATCATTCTCTGCGACACCAAGGGCGTGATCTACAAGGGCCGCACCGAGGGCATGAACCAGTGGAAGTCCGCCCATGCGGTGGAGACGGAGGCGCGCAGCCTCTACGACGCGCTCAAGGGCGCGGACGTCTTCCTCGGCGTGTCGGTCAAGGGCGCGCTCACCGAGGACATGCTGCGGGTGATGGCACCGAACCCGGTGATCTTCGCCATGGCCAATCCGGACCCGGAAATCACCCCGGAAGAGGCCCATCGCATCCGCGACGACGCCATCGTAGCAACCGGGCGGTCCGACTATCCCAACCAGGTCAACAACGTCCTCGGCTTTCCCTATATCTTCCGCGGGGCGCTGGACGTTCAGGCAACCACCATCAACGATGCGATGAAAGTGGCCTGCGCCGAGGCGCTGGCCAAGCTCGCCCGCGAGGAAGTGCCCGACGAAGTGGCAGCCGCCTATCGCGGATCGCGGCCGAAGTTCGGACCCGAGTACATCATTCCGGTTCCCTTCGATCCGCGCCTGATCTCGACGATCCCGCCGGCGGTGGCCCAGGCGGCGATGGACACGGGCGTCGCCCGCCGTCCGATCGTCGACATGGAGGCCTATCACCACCAGCTCTCCGCCCGCCGCGATCCCGTCGCCGGCACGCTGCAGCGCATCTTCTCCAAGGTCCGCCAGCAGCCCAAGCGCGTGGTCTTCGCCGAAGGCGAGGAAGAGCCGGTGATCCGCGCGGCGGCAAGCTTCGTTGCCCAGGGGCTGGGCGAGGCGATCCTGATCGGCCGCGAGGACGAGATCCGCGAGGCGGCGACCGGCGCCGGCATCGACATCGAGCGCGCCGGCATCTCGATCCACAACGCCAGGCTCTCCAATCGCAACAGCGACTATGCCGAGTTCCTCTACGGCCGGCTGCAGCGCCGTGGCTACCTGCAGCGCGACTGCCAGCGGCTCGTGAACAACGACCGCAACTACTGGGGCGCGATCATGGTCGCGCGCGGCGATGCGGATGCCATGGTGACGGGCCTGACCCGCAATTACTCCGTCGCGCTCGACACCGTGCGCAACGTGATCGACACCAAGCCCGGCCACCGGGTGATCGGCGTGTCGCTGGCGCTGTGCCGGGGTCGCACGGTGCTCGTCGCCGATACCGCCGTGATCGACATGCCGACATCCGAGGAACTGGCCGACATCGCGGAAGAGGCCGCCCATGTGGCGCGCCGGCTCGGCTATGAGCCGCGTGTCGCCATGCTGGCCTATTCCACCTTCGGCCACCCGCGCGGCGAGCGGTCGGAAAAGGTGATCGAGGCGGTGAAGATCCTCGACCGGCGCCGGGTGGATTTCGAGTATGACGGCGAGATGGGCGCGGATGTCGCGCTCAACATGGACAAGATGGGAGCCTATCCCTTCTGCCGTCTGACCGGTCCGGCCAATGTGCTGATCATGCCGGCGTTCCACTCCGCCTCCATCTCGACCAAGATGCTGCAGGAGCTGGGTGGCTCGACGGTGATCGGCCCGCTGCTCGTGGGTCTCGACAAGCCAGTGCAGATCCTGCCCATCGGCGCCAAGGACAGCGATATCGTCAACATGGCGGCGATTGCCGCGTATAATGTGACGTGATCCCCGTCCCGGCGTGTCGGACAGGGGTCGGCACGCCGGGACACCGCATCTCTCGCGACGATATCGGAAAGCGACAGGAAACATGGCGCAAGGCCTGATCAAGATCTGCGGTCTGTCGACCGACGCGACGCTGGAGGCGGCGATTGCCGCCGGTGCCGGCATGATCGGGCTCGTCTTCTTCGAGAAGAGCCCGCGTCATGTGGATCTGGAGACCGCCGCCCGGCTCGCCGATCTGGCGCGCGGGAGGACCGAGATCGTTGCGCTTACCGTCAATGCAGATGACGCGATGATCGACGCGATCATGGCCCGCGTGCGTCCCGACTGGCTGCAATTGCACGGATCGGAAACGCCTCAGCGCTGCGCCGACCTCAAGGCACGCCACGGCGTCAGGATCATGAAGGCGCTGGGCATCCGCGAGGCCGATGACATTCGCGCGGCCCTGCCCTATGTGGGGCATGTCGACCGGCTGCTGTTCGATGCCAAGCCGCCAAAGGGGGCGGATCTGCCCGGCGGCAACGGCGCGAGCTTCGACTGGGCGCTGTTGCAGGGCCTTGACCTTGGCGTTCCGCTCATGCTTTCCGGAGGGCTCGATCCGCGAAGCGTGGCCGATGCGATCCGCATCGGCGGGCTGGCCGATGTCGACGTATCCTCCGGCGTGGAGCGCGCGCGCGGGGAAAAGGACGAAGATCTCATTCATGCGTTCGTGGCGGCGGCACGCCAGGGCGCAACCGACAGGCCCGCCGGGGACATGCCGACCCCCGGGCGACTGGCGCAACAAGGACGGACCGCATGACCATCCATCCCAACACTTACCGCTCGGGTCCCGACGAACGCGGCCATTTCGGCATTTTCGGCGGCCGCTATGTCGCCGAGACGCTGATGCCGCTGATTCTCGACCTGGAGCAGGCCTATAAGGACGCCAAGGCCGACCCGGCCTTTCAGGCGGAGGTCGACAACCTCAACACCCATTACACCGGCCGGCCCTCGCCGCTCTATTTCGCCGAGCGCCTGACCGAGGAGCTTGGCGGCGCCAAGATCTACTTCAAGCGCGACGAGCTGAACCACACCGGCAGCCACAAGATCAACAATTGCCTCGGGCAGATCCTGCTGGCGAAGCGCATGGGCAAGACGCGGATCATCGCGGAGACCGGCGCGGGGCAGCATGGCGTCGCCACCGCCACCGTCTGCGCGCGCTTCGGCCTGCCCTGTGTCGTCTACATGGGCGCGACCGACGTCGAGCGGCAGAAGCCGAACGTGTTCCGCATGAAGCTTCTGGGCGCGGAGATCGTTCCGGTGACGGCCGGCGCCGGCACGCTGAAAGACGCGATGAACGAGGCGCTGCGCGACTGGGTCACCAATGTCGAGGACACCTACTATCTGATCGGCACGGCGGCGGGGCCGCATCCCTATCCGGAGATGGTGCGCGACTTCCAGTCGGTGATCGGTGCGGAAACGCGCGAGCAGATGCTGGCCGCCGAAGGCCGCCTGCCCGATGCGCTGGTCGCGGCCGTCGGCGGCGGTTCGAATGCCATCGGCCTGTTCCACCCCTTCCTCGACGACCCGGGCGTGGAGATCTACGGCGTCGAGGCGGGCGGCAAGGGGCTTGAGGGCGAGGAACATTGCGCCTCGCTCAACGCCGGCAAGCCAGGCGTGCTGCACGGCAACCGCACCTATCTGCTGCAGGACGACGACGGCCAGATCCTGGAAGGCCATTCGATCTCGGCCGGGCTCGATTATCCCGGCATCGGGCCGGAGCACTCCTGGCTCAAGGAAAGCGGCCGGGTGACCTATCTGCCCGTCACCGACACGGAAGCGATGGAGGCGTTCAAGCTGCTGACGCGGGTGGAGGGCATCATTCCAGCACTCGAGCCGGCTCATGCGCTGGCACAGGTGATGAAGCTCGCCCCGACGATGGCGAAGGACAAGATCATCGTCATGAACCTGTGCGGACGCGGCGACAAGGACGTCTTCACCGTCGGCAAGATGCTGGGCTACGATCTCTGATCGGCACTGCCTGGACTGAAAATCTGCAAAAGGCGGCGGGGCGATCCCGCCGCCTTTTTCATATCTTCCGACCGCGCCCGAAAGACGACGGCGGAGCCTCTGGCCTTTGTGGGGACCGGACGGCGGCCGGGCCGTGCAGTCCCTGGATCGCCCTGCGGTCGATGACAGGCGCCTTGCGCGTCCGCGCCCACGGCTCGCGGATCGCGAAACCTCCGGCCGTTGGTTCGGGGTGACGCAGCCGGCCGGATGGCCCGGCATTCTTGATCCGGAGAGATCTTTGCGGCGGCGTCCACGAGCGTTTCGGCCGCGCTTCCGGCGCAGCGCTTCCGGCGAACGGCAGCGCGAAAAACCATTGCCTCACCTCGGCGGATCGGCTATCCCTCGGTCCGGTTCGGCGCAGCTTCGCGCCGAGAGGCACCCGTAGCTCAGCTGGATAGAGCGCTGCCCTCCGAAGGCGGATGTCAAGTCTGGTGGTGGCTGATGGTAGTGGAAAAAGGAAGTTACTAAACAGTGGCTTGAGCGAATGTCGGGTTCGCTCTTCAAGGAGCCGAAAATCTCGCGTAAGCATGGCGTAAGCATCTCGCGAACGGTATGCACCCGTAGCTCAGCTGGATAGAGCGCCGCCCTCCGAAGGCGGAGGCCAGAGGTTCGAATCCTCTCGGGTGCGCCACTTTTCTCCATAAAATCAGCATATTAAAAATTTCCATGAATCGGGAAATAGTGCTTACGAGGTGCTTACGTGGCCATTTTGCGGAAGCAAGCGGCTCACTCGGGCGCGCTGAAAAGTGCATCGACCCGTTCGGTTCCGATGTGCCTGTGGGTTCGAATCTCACGTGCCCCAGCAATCAGAGCCCGATGGAGCGCGGTCCGAACGATTCGACAACTCAGTATATTCCGTTCGACGACCAGATGGTGGCGGTCCGCTACGATCCGGCTGAAAACCGGATTTCGCTTCTGGGATCGACGCCGATCGCCTTTCGCGGCCGCACTGGAACAACGCCCACAATTGTCGAGGCGGGCGGGCGCCGCCTCGTCGTGGCCGTGGGCGCGCGCTGCGCCGTGGAAGATGTCAGGATGGGCGCGATCCGCTGTGATCGTCAGGACCGTTCGGCTTCACGGCTGGTCGCGTTGCCGCTTCCGGTTTATCCCCCCCGCGCCGCTGATATCGGATCTGCCAGATTTCATCGACACAATCGAGAATTCGCCGGCCGCGCTCGACGACCAAGATCGTCGTCGCCAACTATTCCAGATATACGCCGGATGGACCGGAAGACGGCGAGTCCGACCGCGCCACCGGTATCGCGATTATGCAATGGGATGAGACTGCCGGGAATTCCAAGCTCGCCTGGGCGCGTGAGGATCTCCAGATCAGCGGAGTAACGACGATCAGTGAACCCCAAGGCTCGTTTACGGGTCGGGAAGTTAACCCGACCGCCGGATCTGGTTCTACGGTCTACGCCTGTCGGACGGGGCCACCGCCCTTCGCGTGCTGATCGGTCCAAACTAGAAGGACGGGGACGAGGCGGGTATTTTCGACGCCGGAAACAATACTGTGATCGCCGACGATGGCTCGGCGATCTTTCCCGGCGGCGAGAGCGTGGTGCGTATACGCGACCGTTAGAACAGCCGAGGGAGATTGCTTTTAGATGAGAGCTGTCAGCGGAGCTTGATGAGCATCCGCGACAGCGCCGCGGTCTCGTCGGTGTCGAGCTTTTCCGCGAAATGCGCCGCGATGGCTTTCCGGTAGACTGGCCACATTCGCTGTAGCAAGCCGCGCCCCGCAGAGTCGATCTTGAGAATCTGTCCGCGTCCGTCATCGGAACAATCTTCGCGCTCGATATAGCCCGCTTTTGCCAGCCGGTCGGTAAGTCTCGACATGTTGTACTGAGCCAACAGCATACGTTCCTGCAGCTGATAGGGACGCAGCCCATCGGGCCGCGCACGCTCCAACTCCAGAAGTGCGTCGTACCAGGAGAGCGGCGGCAGGTCCGCTGCCTTCAGATCAGCTTCAACCTTCGAGAGCACGGCCTGCGAGATACGGACCAGCCGCGCCCAGGCTGTCACGGTTTCATCAGAGAGATCGCGCTTTTCGTTGGGCATGTGCCTTCATACCAACAAGATGCAGTTGCATCAAGATTGACGGTGCATGCATGTGCATGTATATGTCGATTCATCTGCATCAAGGAGATCCGCATGCTACTCGACCCCAAGATTGCGCCCTTCGCCGTCACGCTGCTGCGCGTGGCGCTGGGCGTCATGTTCATCGCGCACAGCCTGTTACTGAAGCTGTTCGTCTTCACGCTGCCGGGCACGGCCCAGTTCTTCACATCGATCGGCTTGCCGGGGTGGTTCGCCTATGTTGTTTTCGCCGCCGAGGCGGTCGGAGGGATACTTCTGGTGCTCGGTATACAGACGCGCTGGGTCGCCCTCGGCCTTGCACCGATCCTCGCCGGCGCGACCTGGGCGCATTGGGGCAACGGCTGGATGTTCGGCTACGAGAATGGCGGCTGGGAATATCCGCTTTACCTGACGCTGCTGGCCGTCTGCCAATTCATGCTCGGCGACGGACGCTACGCGCTCGTTCCCTCGCGTCCCATCGGCGCAGTCATTCCGGCACTTGCTTCGAGAGAGCGGACATGACGGCGAAGCTTACCCTGATCAGCCACCACCTCTGCCCGTATGTTCAGCGTGCGGTCATTGCCCTGACCGAAAAGAAGGTGAAGCACGAACGCGTTTATGTCGATCTCTCCAACAAGCCTGGCTGGTTCGTCGCCCTGTCGCCGCTCGGCAAGACACCTGTGCTCAAAGTCGGCGAGACGGCGGTCTTCGAATCCGCCGTCATCCTAGAGTATCTTGAGGAGACACAGCGCAAGCCGCTGCACCCGCGCGATCCGCTCGCCAGGGCCGAGCACCGCTCCTGGATCGAATTCGGCTCGGCTGTCCTGGGTGACATCGCCGGCTTCTACAACGCCAAGGACGAGCCGTCCTTTGTTGCGAAGACGGAAGCAATGGCGGCGAAGTTCGCCCGTCTGGAAGACCGCCTCGCCGGCCAATCATGGTTCGGCGGCAAGTCCTTCAGCCTCGTCGATGCCGTGTTCGGGCCGGTCTTTCGCTACTTCGACACTTTCGACAGGATCGGCGATTTCGGCGTGCTGGCGGGCAAACCCAAACTGGCTGCTTGGCGTGCATTTCTTGCAGAGAGACCGTCGATCCGGTCGGCAGTGCCCGATGACTATGATGCGCGCCTCTGGACTTTCCTGAAGGCGCGAAACTCCCACCTCACGGGTCTGATGAGCGTCGAAGCAGGTGAGGTACTTCCTGGGAGTGCTGCTCGATTGTAGCGGTATGACTCGGGCTCTCAGACATTTCCGGCGCGTCGAGCTATATGATTTCGAAGTGTTTCTCTCGGTTGCTGAGGCTGGCAGTTTCCGAAAGGCCGCGATATTACTTGGCGTCGCTCAATCGGCGGTGACGCGCCGTATTCAAAAACTGGAGAACATGCTTGGCGTTTCTCTGTTCGAACGCTGGCAGGGCGGTGCTCGGCTTACCCGTGCCGGCACGCGCTTCGCCGACGACACCAGAGAGATCACTAGTCGTTTCGATGCCGCCATATTCACCGCACAGGCTGCAGGAGTCGCCGACAACGGCGAATTGCGCGTGGGCGTTATAGCGTCTCTCTCTCATGGTTCTGTGAGAAACCTCATCGAATCATTCCTGCACACTCATGCGCAAATTGACGTCAGTTTCATTGAGTCTCACAGGAACAGGCTTCTATCACAGCTCAGTCACCGGGCCATTGATGTAGTGATTGCGGCTGGCGAACCGCCCGCCGAACTTGGGGACAGCCTCTTGCTCGACCGCGAAAACATCTTTCTCGCGGTTGCCACCGACAGTCCTTATGCCAAAAGAGATCGCCTCGCTTGGGCCGATGTCGGCGACGCCGCCTTCATCGTCAGTACGCACGAACCAGGTCCTGAGATTCATGACTATATTGTGCGTCACCTCAGCGATCTCGGGCGCTCGGCGACAGTTCGGCGGCATCAACTCGGCCGGGAAGGGATCATGAACCTGGTCGGGCTTGGAGTCGGCATCAGTTTGGTCGCCGATCACTGGCGCGGCGTCCACTACCCGAACGTTGCCTTCGTTCCAATCGGCGAAGTGGACGAGACCGTTCCCTTCTCCATTACCTGGCGTCCCGAGAACGACAATCCCGCGCTCAGGCGGTTTCTGAGCCTGGCGCGGATCGAGGCGAAGCGGAACGGCGCTCTTTCCTGAGCTTTGCGAACGCGCGATCCGTCGCCATGAATCGCGCCAGCATTGGAGCGATGAGCTTTGCTGGTTCATGGCTCTGCTCTGTCTCGCGTGCCAGCACCTCGGCATAGGCGGCAAGGTCGCGGTGAACATCGGCGGGCAGTTCAACCGTCAGCTTGACCGGCTTGTCATCGGGAATCGCGCCGAGCTTCAACTTCGTCATCGCTCTTGTCCTTGCGGATCGAGGATCAGGTCGCGCGTCACCATTACGCGTACCGGGAACCCGGGACGGATCGCGAGCGTCGGCGGGATCTGGAGCTGGCAGCGGACGATCTCCTCGCCGGCGCGGCCGATCGTGTACTGCGTGCCCTCGCGGATGGCGCGGGCAATATCACCTTCATCGTTTTGTCCAGTCTCGAGGCCGATATTGAGGATCGTCGCGAGCCCGGCGGCGAGAAAGAGCCTATCCCAATGATTATCGACGCGGTCTTCGAGCCCGGCGTATCCCGCTTCATCGGTGCCCGGCTGACGTTCGAGTACGATGGAACGGCCGTCCGGCAAGATGAGCCGCGTCCAGGCGAGCAGCAGCCGGGACTGGCCGAAGGCGACGCGGCTGTCATACTCGCCGAGGAGGCGCGAGCCCTGCGGGATCAGCAGGAAGCGCCCGGTCGGGCTGTCATAGACGTTGGCGGTGACCTGGGCCGTTATCTGGCCCGGCAGGTCCGACCGCAGGCCCGTGACGAGCGCGGCCTCGATCACCGAGCCTGCCTGCAGGATGTAGGGGCTTGGCGGAGACTCGAGTCGGTCGGCGGCGGCGGTGCGCCTGTCGACGTCGCGGCTGAGGAAGTCATCTCGGCGTTCGACAGCGTCGCGCGGCGCCGACTGTGCCGTGGCCGGGAACAATGCGCCGAAGTCCGCAGCCTGGGGTGTGGCCGCGCCCCTTGGAGGCGCCGCGGAGTTCACGGCCGTGTTCGCCTCGGCGAAGAGCCGGCTGAGCCGTGCGGCTTCGAGCTCCTGCAGTCAGCGCTGCTCTTCGGGATCGACTGCGGGAACAGCTGGTCCCGTGACGGGCGGTACGGGCACTGGCTCGCCGCGCCGCTGCGCCGAGAGCACGGGGCGTCCCAATTCGCCCGGCAACGGCGGGCCGAGACGTGGGACTTCGCCATAGTCGCGCGGGAGCTGGGTCAGCCCTTCCGCCTGCTGGACACGCTCGGTCGAGAACAGCTCGGCCGGGCCGTCGATCGAGCCCCCGTGCTGAAGTGCGACGATCAGGATCGCGGCGAGTCCGAGACCGCCCGCGCCAGCGAGCACCGCCTTCGCCTTTCGTGAGAGACGCATGACGCGGGGCGGATCGGGGCGTAGCCGCAGCTCGGCGGCGATGTCCTTTTCAGAGCGCGGCGCATCGCGGCCTGGGTTGCGCGCCACCTCCTCGTATCGCGCTCACACTGTACCGCTGCCTCGTGGGATCGTTTACACGAGCCCGCATAGAGGCAAAGATTGTCTTCTAAATGTCTCAATCAGACATACGGGTATGCAGGCTTGGACGTTCGCTGAGCTTATTGTGATTTCAGCGCGCGCCTGGTTTTTCCATTGGACAGTCGAATTGTTGACGCCCCAAGCGCCGTATCGACGCGCCCGTTCGCCAACGCGTCCGAGAGCAAATCATAAACCAGGCGAATACGCCGGCTAGTGTGGAGTTCGCGATGCGTGATCAGCCAGACAGGCACTTTTCCACAATCAAGCTCAGGCAGCACTCGCTCGACGTTCGGCGAAAGCGCGGCGATGTCGCGCGCCATTAGTCCGACGCCAAACCCCTGCTTGATGAGTTCCAGCATCATTGCACTGGAATTGACCACGACCTTGAAGTCCGCCGGTTTCAGCGAAAGGCCGAGCCTGACCATGCCTTGAACGTAATGCTCGGCGGCTTCCAGCCCAATGAAGTCAGCCTTCTCCAACTCTTCAATACTTGAGGGACGTCCGAAGCGATCGAGATAGTCCGATGAGGCGTGTAGCCCGCCCTCGATTTCTCTGACGCGTTTGGCGATCAGGTCCGGCTCGGTCGGTTGGACGTGCCGGATCGCAATGTCGGCTTCGCGGCGCGTCAGGCTGCGGACTTCATTGGAGGCGACAATCTCCACTTTTATCATGGGCGCCTGTTCGCGCAGGGATCCCAAGATCCCGGGTAACACATAGATGGACAGCAATTCGCTGGCCGTGATCCGCACAACACCGTCAATCTGTTGAGATTGCCCGGACGCCGCCAGCGAGACTCGATTGGCGGCATCGCCCATGGCCCGTACATGATCCAGCAGCTCCAAACCTGCTTTGGTGAGTGTGGTGGCGCGGCGACCGCGTTCGAACAGGGTTACCCCTAGTTCCTCCTCAAGGGTCGTCACCTGCCTGCTGACGGTCGGTTGCGCCATGCCCAAAGCCCGTGCCGCAGCAGATAGCGATCCCTCCTCCGCGGTGACGAGGAAGGTACGGACCTGATTCCAGTCGAAGGCGATAGATTTCCAGTTCATCCATTTTTGTATATCAAACCCAGAAATTCGGGCAATCGATATTCGATTTGAGGATGGATACGGTCTACTCGTAGAAGGCTTCGAATTATTGATGCCGCCCAAAACACGGCGAGCGGCGCCGATGCCGAATACGGGAGAAGTGATAAATATGAATGCCAATCAGCCTCAAGGGGCCGCGCCTTCTTTGCGAGGCGCTGCCTTTATTGCGGGCATCGCCTATCTGATCGCCATTTTTGCCACGCCATATGCTTGGATCAATCCGCTGATCGATGTCGGTGATTCCGCCGCCACCTTTAGCAATCTGGTTGCGGAAGAATTCCTTTTCCGGTTGGCTATCGCGTGTTGGCTTCTCGTGATCGTCGCCGATACGGTCGTTGCCTGGGCGCTGTTTCATTTTTTTGCATATACGAACAAAGGATTATCCCTTCTGGCGCTGTGCCTGCGATTGATCTTTGCGCCTATTATGGCGCTGGCCGTTTTCCAGTGGCTTGGGGCGCTACAGTTCATTGCCACCGGGAACGGTCTTACTGGAGAAGCACTGCAATCTGCGCAAGACCAATCCATGCGCTACCTTGTCGGCTACGAATACGCCGTAAACATCGCCTTCATGCTCTTTGGTTTGCACGTGGGCGTTATTGGCTATTTGGCGCTCAGGTCGAAACATGTGCCTTGGATACTTGGCGTATTTTTAATGATCGCCTGCGTCGGATACCAGATCGATGCCTACGCCAGCATCATGTCTGAAAGCTATGCGGCTGACCCGAAATGGTTCCTGGTGACAATTGCCGTGCCCGCCTTTTTCTCCGAGTTCGGACTTACACTTTGGCTTCTTTTCAAAGGCGCTTGGTTGAAGGAGGAAGGTAGGGCTTGAACGAATATTTCATCAGCTCGCGCAAGCGTCCCAATACTCTTCCGATGTACAGGCATTGCACTGACGTATCCAACTTTTGCCTAGGGCGACCAAGGCGATGATTGCCGTCGGACATTTGCGCTTTCTTATCGCCGCAGCACAGAATGGGAGTTTCCGGCGCGCAGGTGAGGCTCTGGGTGTTCGGCAATCGAGTGTCAGCCGCGGTGTTCGCTGTTTGGAAGATCGTCTTGGAGTTTCGTTGTTCGAACGCAGTCATGCAGGCGTGTCTCTCACAATAGCGGGGCAGCGCTATCTTTCCGAAGCTCTAGCAGCGATAGAACAGTTGCAGATTGCGGAGACCACGGCCTTGGCGGAAGGTCGCGCAGAATTAGGTATAGTCCGCATTGGCAGCTTGACGACGATAGTGAACCGAACTCTGCGGAATCTGATTGCTCGATTTGCAGATGAGAGTCCGGACGTAACGATTGATATTCGCTATGCTAGTCGAAACGATCATATTTCCGCTGTCCGGAAACGGCAATTCGATCTCGCAATTTTGATTGGCGCTGGAAATGTGCTTCAATGCGAGGCTGAAAATTTTGGCGAGAGCGAATTTATGCTGCGCTGCCGACTGATCATGCGCTTGCAAGCCGTCTGAATCTCGACTGGCCATAACGTGACCCCCGCGAACTCGTCCAAAAGGTTCTAGAGTCCGGCCCTATTGGGAGCCGGAAGATGAAGCGGAAACGGTTCAGCGAAGAGCAGATCATAGCGATCCTGCGGGAGCACGAGGCGGGCGTGGCGACAGCGGACCTGTGCCGCAAGCACGGGATGTCGAGCGCTAGTTTCTACGCCTGGAAGGCCAAGTACGGCGGCATGGACGTCGCTGACGCCCAAAAGCTGAAGGGGCTTGAGGCGGAAAACGCCAAGCTGAAGAGGCTTTTGGCGGACGCCATGCTCGACAATGCGGCGCTGAAAGACCTGCTTGGAAAAAAATGGTGACGCCCGCGCATCGGCGAGAGGCCGTCGCTCATCTCGAAACGGCGCACGGGATGAGCGAGCGGCGGGCGTGCCGGATCGCCGGCGTTGATCGGGCCAGCGTGCGCTACCAACGCACCAGGCCCGACGACGCTGAGCTGCGCGCTCGCATCAAGGCGCTGGCGCACGAGCGCCGACGTTTCGGCTATCGCCGACTTTACGTCTTGCTGCGCCGAGAGGGTCGGCTCGTGAACAAGAAGCGCGTTCAGCGCATCTATCAGGAGGAGCGGCTGATGGTGCGTCGGCGCGGCGGGCGCAAGCGCGCCCTAGGCCTGCGGGCGCCCATGGCGGCCCCGGATCGGCCCAACGCCTGTTGGTCGCTCGACTTTGTCCACGACCAGATGACGGATGGACGACGCTTCCGCGTGCTCGCGATCGTCGACAATTGCACGCGCGAATGTCTGGCGCTGATCGCCGACACGTCGATCTCAGGCGTGCGGGTCGCGCGCGAACTGGACCGCATCATCGCTTGGCGCGGTCGGCCGACGGCCGTCACCTCCGACAACGGAACGGAGCTGACCTCGAATGCGATCTTGAAGTGGGCCGACGAGCGCGGCGTCGGTTGGCAATACATCCAGCCCGGCAAGCCACAGCAGAACGCCTACAGCGAGAGCTTCAACGGACGCCTGCGCGATGAGCTTCTCAATGAGACGCTCTTCCGCTCGCTGCCGCACGCGCGCCTCGCCTTGGCGGCCTGGCGCGACGACTACAACCACCACCGTCCGCACGGGAAGCTCGATTGGCTGACGCCAGCCGCCTACGCCGCCCGATGGGCAAAGAACGAAGAGCTTGAAGGACGCCCATTGGGGGCGTTTGATGATGACCGGACTCCAGTCCCGGCTGAATGAGAAACGGGGGTCACGTCAGCCAGATTTGAGTGGCGAACGGTTCATCGTCAGCCGATTTTCTCCCGGACCAGACTTATACGAGATTATCGTTCAGCGGGCAGCCAAATACGACATCAGGCCGAGTATTTCCTACAAAGAGGTGGCGCAGGAAACCCTTCTGGATCTTGTTGGTCTTGGCCAGGGCATCACCATCACATCATCGTCGCGGGCGGCAGTGTCCATTCCTGATCTTGTGTTCCTCCCGATGAACGATCCGGCGGATATCATGTCCTTCATTGGCATTTGGGCTATGGAGAGCGACAATCCGGCGCTCCGTCGCCTGCTGAGCATGGCAAGAACCATGTCAGACATCGGCGCCACCTGACTGCGCTGTGTCGCGTGGCTGTGTCCGTCGGTTACCGTCCCTTCGCGCCTTGGCAAATCCGCGATCTGTCGCCATGAACCGCACAAGCATCGGCGCTACCAGTTTCGCAGGCTCATTCTTCTGTCCGGTCTCACGGGCGAGCACATCAGCATAGGCGACAAGATCGCGATGCACATCGGCGGGAAGTTCAATGCTCAGCTTGACGGGCTTGTCGTCGGGGATGGCGCCGAGTTTCAGTTTAGTCATAGGTCAATTCCGATAGGGTTCGAGGATGAGGTCACGCGTGACCATGACGCGGACCGGAAAGCCGGGACGAATGGTCAGGGTCGGTGGGATGGAAATCTGACGACGGACGATCTCGTCTCCAGCGCGCCCAATCGTGTCCTGGGTTCCCTCACGAATGGCGCGAGCAATGTCATCGTCAGCGTCAGCGCCGAGTTCCACACCGATGTTCAGGACAGTGGCGAGGCCGGCCGCCATGAATAGCCGGCCCCAGTGGTTGTTCACGCCGTCTTCCAGCCCGGCGTAGCCCGCTTCGTCGGCGCCGGGCTGGCGTTCAAGCACGATGGAACGGCCATTGGGCAGGATCAGCCGTGTCCATGCCAGGAGCGCGCGGCTCTGCCCGAAGGCGACACGGCTGTCGTACTCTCCGATCAGGCGAGAACCTTGCGGGATCAAGAGAAAGCGCCCTGTCGGGCTGTCATAGACATTGGACGTCACCTGCGCGGTGATCTGGCCGGGAAGGTCCGAGCGCAGACCCGTGACCAGCGCCGCTGGAATGACCGCACCGGCCTGGATCACATAGGGGCTTGGCGGGTCAGTCAACCTGTCGGCGCTTATCGTGCGTCGATCAACAGGCTCGTCGAGGAAGGCTTCCCGCCTGTCCGTGGCGTCAGGTGCCGCGCTTGCTACGTTCGCGGGAAAGAACGATCCGGAGTCGGACAACCTGGGTGCGACCACAGGCGAAGTTTGCGATTGATTCCCAATGGTGGTCTTGGCTTCTGCGAATAGTCGACTAAGCCGGGCCGCCTCCAACTCCTGCAACCGGCGCTGTTCGTCCGGATCGACGGCAGGCGCAGTGACGACCGCCGGCACGGACTGACCGCGTTGTTGAGCTGACAGGATCGGCCGCCCGAGCTCACCCGGCAGCGGCGGCCCAAGTTGAGGAACGTGTGTATAGTCAGTCGGAAGGCGCGACAGACCTTCGGCTGCCTGAATGCGCTCGGTCGAATAGAGCTCCGGCGGCCCGTCGGCCGGTTTGCGATCTTGCAGAGCTACAATCAGGATGGCGCCGAGCCCGAGGCCTCCGACCGCGCCAAGCACCGTCAGTGTGCGACGCGAGAGACGCATAACCCTTGGCGGATCGGCGCGCAGCCGCAAAGAGGCGGCGATCTCTTTTTCCTCACGGGGTTCTCTATCCTCGCTCATCTGCGCGGCCCCACGGCGCCAGGACGAGAAGCGGTACGTGCATCACGGCTCACCCTGTCGGTGCGGACGATCCGCACGCGTTTCTGCCTGTCGCCGAGACGTAGTTCGGCGGCGGCGAAAAGCCGATCGACGATCATATAGTTGCGGGCGATGCGGTAGTTGACGAGTTGGCCTTCGCCTTCCGGTCCGATAACGAAGAGCGGCGGCATCTCGCCCTGATCGATCCCGCGCGGGAACTCGATGAAGACCTGCTGCCCATCATCGAAAGCGCGAAGCGGCCGCCAGGGCGCGCGGTCGCCCTCGATCCGATAGCGGAAGCGCAAGGAGTCGAGCGCCACGTCGCGTCCGATCGGCAAGGCTGCTTCCGCCTCGGCGTTGCGCCGCCTGAGCGCGATCAACGCGTCTTCGGAATAGGTCCAGGAGACGGACGCCATATAGGCCGACGGGTTCGCTCTCAGTTCGAGATGATAGGTCCGCCGATCCGTATTGATGACGAGGTTGGTCTGAAGATCGGACCGCGTCGGTTTGACCAGGATGTGGATGCGCCGACCGTCGCCTGCACCGCTCTGGGTGTCGCCGATGATCCAGCGCGCCGTGTCGCCAGCCGCGATCGGGCCGGAGCCAACCAGGCTCTCGCCGGGCTGCAGGGCGATGTCGGTGATCTGTCCCGGCGACGCGTACACCTGATAGAGCGCACCCTCGGTATAGGGATAGAGTTGTACGGCGTTGATGAAGCCGTCGCGCACCGGCTCCATCCTGGCGGCGGCATTCGCTTCGCTCACCCGCTCAGCGGGATCGGCAGATTCCGGCGCTCGGTCTCCCCCATTGATCGGCTTGAGTTGACCGGGCAGCGGCAGTGGGCTGGTGCGCTCGACGATCCGCACCGGACGCTCCGGTTCCGGAAGAAGCGTCGCTTCGATCGCAGGGGTGTCGTAAGCGATCTCAGGCGGCTTAAAGGTCGCGCATCCCGAGAGCGCGGTCGCGGCAAGGAGGACCGTCATGGAGGCTCTGTTCAGGCGAAGTGTTCTTATCATTGGGCGGACTCCCGAGACCAGTTGATGGCGTTGACGAAAATGCCGAGCGGGTTTTTGCGCAGGCGCTCGGCGTCGCGCGGCTGTTGCAGAACGATGGTGAGAATGGCGGTCCAGCGTTCCGTCGCGGCGAGCTGTCCGTTGGCGTAACGGCGTTCGATCCAGGCGATGCGGAAGCTGCTCTCGGACGCGCGGATAACGCTGGAGACTTCGACCGAGACCTGCGTGTCGCCGACCTTGGCGAAGGGATCGTTCACCCTGGCGTAGTCGTTCAGCGCCAGCGCGCCCTTGTCGGTCGTGAAGTCGTAAGCGTGCAGCCAGTTCTGGCGCAGCACGATNGGATCGGCNGGGATNTGGCGCACATTCTCGATGAAGCGCGAGAGGTGGTAAGCGATCTGCGGATCGGTCGGTCGGAAGTCGGCGGTGGCNGGCGNCACGGCTTGCGCNGCGCCAAGCCTGTCCACNTCGACNACATAGGGCGTGATCGTCCCNTGTGTGGACTGCCAGNCCAGNGCNGCNCTNAGCCCGNCNGANAGNAGCAANGAGCCGAACGCCATNAGTCGCCAGTTCNTNGCNTGCACGCGGGCGGACCCGATGCGTTCGTCCCAGACCTGNGCNGCTTTCTGATAGGGCGTGACGGGNTCNGGGGTNTTNGAATANCGAACGCTNGGNCGACGGAACATCATGATTTCTCCGAAAGGCTGACNGCGGTCCCGCCGCCNCCATGGTCGCCNGAGCGAACGGCATGAGCNGCGACGGCGGCGCCGTGGTGAAGGGNTTGNTGNTGTTTCATGCGNCGCGCCCAGGCTGGCGGTNCGNCNNTNGNNGACGNGNNNGNCGTCGGGNCTNTTNCTGAACTTGCCGCCGGTCGCTTCGAAGGCNGCGCGNGANCCNGAGCGGTAGCTCTCGCTCATGGAACGGCGAAGCGGGTTCGTCGCCGCGCCGACACCGGCTTGTCCGACGCTGGCGAGACCTGCGGCGACACCGGAGGCGCCGCCGCCAGCGGCTGCGCTTCCCATGCTGTAGGCGGTCGAGGCGCCACCAGCGACTGCTGCCGCGCCCCGTGCTCCGGCGCCGGCTGCTCCCACGGCCATCCGGCCACCAGCGACCCCGCCGACAGCGAGCCCGCCGGCGGCAAGACCCGCACCCACAGCCGCGCCTGCGCCGAGTTGCGGGCCGCCTGAGACGATGCCGTTGGCGATGCCCGGGCCGAAGATACCGAGCGCGAGCATCGAAAGCGCGGCCAGAACGATCGCCATGGCGTCTTCGATGGTCGGCTCGCCCGTGAAC
>PARB01000027.1 GCA_002709505.1 Paracoccaceae bacterium
TGAAGACGGCGCTGGCGCAGGCGCAAAAGGCCGGCGTCCCGGCCTATGCGCTGACCTTCGAGCCGCATCCGCGCTCCGTCTTCGCCCCCGACACGCCGGTGTTCCGGCTCACGCCGCCGGCGCAAAAGGCGCGCATCATCGAGGCGATGGGGCTCGACGCGATCGTCTCCGTTCCCTTTACCCGGGCTTTCGCCGGCATTGAGGCGGAAGCCTTCGTCACCGACATCCTGCAGGCGCGCCTCGGCATCTGCCACGCGGTGACCGGCTACGATTTCCATTTCGGCCGCGCGCGGCGCGGCACGCCGGAATTCCTCAGCGAGGCGGGAGCGGCCGACGGTTTCGGCGTGACCATCGTCGCGGCGGAAACCGACGAGAGCGACACGGCGGTCTCCTCCAGCCGCATCCGCGCAGCCCTCGCCGAGGGCGACATCGTTCTCGCCAATGCGCTGCTCGGCTACCGCTGGTCGGTGGAGGCAAAGGTGCGCCACGGCGAGAAGCGCGGCCGCGACCTCGGCTATCCGACCGCCAACCTGGCACTGCCGGCGGAAACGCAGCTCGCGCACGGCATATATGCGGTTCGGACCTGCGTCGACGGACGCTGGATCGACGGCGTGGCAAGCTTTGGCCGCCGCCCGACCTTCGACAACGGCGCGCCGCTGCTCGAAGTGTTTCTCTTCGACTTTTCCGGCGATCTCTACGGCAAGCAATTGCGGGTGATGCTGGCCGCCTATCTGCGTCCGGAGCTGCGCTTCGACAGCGCGGACGCGCTGATCGCCCAGATGGACCGCGACAGCGCGGAAGCGCGCGCGGCACTTGCCAGCCTGAATCCGCTCGGCCCGCTCGACAGGACACTCAACGGCCTTCCCGGCGAAGGCGCCGGCGGGTGACGACGCCCCTGCCCATCCCCGCGCCCAGCATCACCGTGATGCGCGGCATCGCCTTGATGAGCTTCGCGATGCTGATGGTGCCGCTGATGGACACCGTGGCGAAATATCTGACCGCAAGCCTGCCGCCGCTGCAGATCACCCTCGGCCGCTTCGGCTTCCAGATGCTGTTCGCCTTCCTGACGGCGGCGATCGGACCGGGGCTCGCTACCTTGAAGGCGCCGCGGCTGTGGCCGCACCTGCTGCGCGGCTTCTTTCTCTCCGGTGCATCGGCCTGTTTCTTCACCGCGCTGAAGACCATGCCGATTGCCGACGCCATCGCGATCTTCTTCGTCGAGCCGATGATCCTGACCGTCCTGTCCGCGCTGCTCTTGCGAGAATCGGTCGGGCCGCGGCGCTGGAGCGCGGTCTTCGTCGGGCTGATCGGCGCGATGATCATCATCCGCCCGGGGTTCACGGAGTTCGGGCCGACCGCGCTGCTGCCGCTGGCCGCCGCCTTCCTGTTCGCGCTTTATCTGGTCATCACGCGCCGCCTGTCGGGCGAAGGCTCGATGCTGAGCGTGCAGTTTTCGGCAGGGATGGGCGGTGCGATCCTGCTCGGCGCGCTGACCGTCGGCGGCACCATGGCCGGGATCGAGGATGCTACTCCGGTGATGCCCGACCTGCCCTCCTGGGGGCTGCTTGCCATCGTCGGCGCGATTTCCTTCTTCGCGCACGGACTGATCGTCAAGGCCTTCGCCGCCGCCCCGGCCTCCGTGCTGGCCCCCTTCAACTATCTGGAGATCGTCAGCGCCACGCTGTTCGGCTATCTGGTGTTCGGCGATTTTCCCGACGGACCGACCTGGTTCGGGGTTGCGCTGATCGTCGGCAGCGGCATCTATATCGCGCACCGCGAGCACCGGCTGAGCCGGGCGGAAATGGTCGCACGCTCCACACGCACCGGCCCGCCGGACTGACCACGGGCCTGCCCCCGCGGAGACATCCGCATCGCACACGAGACCGGGACACGAAAACCGACATGACAGCATCGCGCCTCTGGGGACCGATGAGCGGCCTGATCCTGGCGATCACGCTGGCCGGACTTGCCGCCGACCAGGCCTTCAAGGCCTGGATGCTCTACGGCTACGAGATCGCCGAAAGGGGGCGGGTCGCGCTGACCCCGTTCTTCGATCTGGTGATGGTGTGGAACTACGGCGTGTCCTACGGACTGTTCCAGCAGGATGGCACCTTCGGCCGCTGGGTGCTGGTCGCGGTCACGCTTGTCATCTCCGTCGTGTTCTGGGTGTGGGGCGCCCAGAGCGACCGCCGGCTGCCGGCGATCTCCTTCGGGCTGGTGCTGGCCGGCGCGCTCGGCAATGGCATCGACCGCGTGGTCTACGGGGCGGTTGCCGACTTCTTCCATTTCCACGTCGGCAGCTTCTCCTGGTACGTGTTTAACCTCGCCGACGTGTGGATCGTTGCCGGCGTGGCCGGCCTGCTGTATGACAGTTTTCAAAAGCGGCCCTAATGATGCCGTAAAGGGCAGCATGAGTGCATCTGCCGCAAAGCGACCGTCACCGGTCCGCATTGCGCTTTGTTTCGCATGAAAGTGACCCGGGCGCGCCGTCTCCACGGACGCGGCGCAGGTCCGGAAACCGTACAAGGATCGCCGCCGTGTCGCGTCGCCAGAAGCTCACCGTCTCCGCCTCCAGCCGCCCGCGCGGCCGCGCCGGCCTTCTTGCCGTGTGCGCCTCGGCACTTCTGCTTGCGGCCTGCCAGACCGGCTCGGACGGGTTCAACGACGGCACGGAAGCGGATGAAGCGCCCGATACCGCGATGATCCGCAGCCTGATGGAAGGCCTCGGCGCGGTCGACGCCAGGTCGGAAGCGAAGATCGAATACACGCCGCGCGCGCCGCTCGCCATGCCCAGCAAGATGGACACGCTGCCGCCGCCCGAGGCGCCCGAGGTGGTCGCCAACTGGCCGGAGCAGAACGAAAACGAGTTGAAGCGCATCCAGGAAGTCTACCGCAACGACGGACGCGGCAGCGCCGACCTCGATGGCGACGGACGCAGCAACACCCGTCAGTCGCGCGGCATCCAGCAGCTCGTCTCCGGCGGCGACGGCCGCAACTATGCGGCCGAGCGCCAGAACGAAGACCGGCTGGAAAGCGGCAAGATGAAGCCGAACGAGCTGAACCAGCGCGTCGGCGTTGCCGAGACGGCCGCCATTCCGGTGGACGAGAACGGCGTGCCGATCCGCCGCTATCTGATCGAGCCGCCGACGGAATATTCCACGCCGTCCGCCGATGCGCCGGTCGCGGCCCCGGAAAGGGTGAACCGCGCGCCGGAAATCAGCACCACCGAGCAGATCATGAACGGGCGGTCGGCCCGCACGATCGAGTAGCGGCGCTTTCGCGGGCCATCGCGCCCGTGCCGGCGGCGTCGCGCCCGGCTTTTTCTTCTTGCGATACCGCACCTTGCGGTCCCTCCGTGGGGCGCCTGCAGCCCGACGACAACCGTGTGCGTCTTCCCGTCACTGGCGGCGGCGCATCGTCGCGCCTTGCCTGCCTGTCGTGACCTTACGAAAAGTTCACGGGCTTTTGCGCGCCAAGCGCCTATATCCTGTGAAGCTACGTTCACACCCCGTTTCCGGAGCCTTGCCGTGCCGCAGACCGCTTCCGTCCTTCCGCGCGGTTTCCTCGCCGCCGCCCTGGCGCTCACGACCGGCGCGACCGGCGTCGCCGCCTCGTCTCCCGGGCCGGCCAGCGGGATAACCCTTGAAGCCGCCGATGCCGCGGCCTTCGCCGATATAAAGATCGGCGGCGACGTCGAGAGCTTCCGACTCGACAACGGCCTGGAGGTCGTCGTCATCCCGGACCGCCGGGCACCCGTCGTCACCCACATGATCTGGTACAAGGTCGGCGCCGCCGACG
The DNA here is from genome assembly GCA_002709505.1 of Paracoccaceae bacterium. Taxonomy (GTDB): domain Bacteria; phylum Pseudomonadota; class Alphaproteobacteria; order Rhizobiales; family Stappiaceae; genus Stappia. Next base: position 3,799 of record PARB01000027.1, read on the forward strand.
AACCCGCCGGGATGTCGGGCGTGGCGCATTTCCTGGAACACCTGATGTTCAAGGGCACGACCAACAATCCGGACGGCGCCTTCTCCAAGCGGGTCGCGGCCATTGGCGGCCAGGAGAACGCCTTCACCTCGAACGACTACACCGCCTATTTCCAGCGCGTCGCCAAGGAGCACCTCGGCGAGATGATGGCGCTCGAAGCCGACCGGATGGAAAATCTCATCCTCACCGATGCCGTGGTCGCGCCGGAACGCGATGTCGTTCTGGAGGAGCGCCGCATGCGCGTGGAAAGCGACCCCGGCGCGATGCTGGGCGAAACGCTGGACGCCGTTCTCTACGTCAACCACCCCTACGGCACGCCGGTGATCGGCTGGCCGAGCGAGATTTCCGCGCTGTCGAAGGACAATGCGATCGCCTTCTACGACCGCTTCTACACGCCCAACAACGCCATCCTGATCGTCGCCGGCGACGTGGAGGCCGGCGAGGTCCGCCGGCTGGCCGAAGAGACCTACGGCAAGGTGGCGCAGCGCGCCGACCCGGGTGAACGCAAGCGCCCCAGCGCGCAGCGGGTTCCGGGCGCGCTCGAGGTCGATCTGGCCGATGCACGCGTGAACCAGCCCAACCTGCGCAAGGCCTGGCTGGTGCCGAGCTACGCGACCGACACGGCGGATGACGCCCCCGCGCTGGACATTCTCGCCGAGATCCTGGGCGGCGGCAGCACCAGCCGGCTCTACCGCTCGCTGGTGATCGACCAGGGCGTCGCCTCCTCGGCCGGCGGCTGGTACCAGTCGAGCACGCTCGATGCCAGCCGCTTCATGGTCTATGCCGTGCCCAGCGACGGAACCTCGCTGGAAGATCTCGCCGGAGCGACGCGCGCGGTGATCGACACGCTGATCGCCGAGGGCGTGAGCGAGGCGGAACTGGAGCGGGCCAAGACCGGGCTGCTGTCCTCCGCGCTCTATGCCCAGGACAGCCAGTCGAGCCTGGCGCGCATGTTCGGTGTCGCGCTCACCACCGGATCGACCATCGAGGAGGTCCGCGACTGGCCGCGCGTCATCAGCGCGGTGACGGCCGAAGACGTGCGCAAGGCGGCCGAGACCTATCTCGCGCCGCAGCCCGTCACCGCCTACCTGCGCGCGCCCGAAGACGCCGGCACCGCCGCGACCGCCAATCAGTGATCGCACGGCACCGGGTGCCCGAGGCGCCCGGTGCCTGCCGATCCGTCCCTGTCCTCAACACGGAGATGCCCACTATGGGGATTTCAATCGCCGCCGCACGATCCGCTGCCCGTCTCCCGGCCCTCTGGCGTGCCGGCCTTGTCACCTTCGCCGTCCTGGCATCGCTCGCCATCGCCAGCGTCGAGGCGCGCGCGGTGGAGATCCAGACCGTGGAAACGCCGGGCGGGCTGACCGCCTGGCTGGTGGAAGACCATACCGTGCCGATCGTCGCGGTGAATTTCGCCTTCGCCGGCGGATCGGCGCAGGACCCGGACGGCAAGGAGGGCCTTGCCAACCTGATGGCCGCGACGCTTGACGAAGGCGCGGGCGAACTCGATTCGCAAGCCTACCGGCAGCGGCTGGAGGAACTGGCGGTCAAGATCAGCTTCGATGCCGGGCGCGATGCCTTCTACGGGTCGCTGCGGACCCTGACGCCCAATGTCGATGACGCCTTCGACCTCCTGCGCATCGCCGTCAACGAACCGCGCTTCGACGCCGATGCGGTGGAACGCATGCAGCGGCAGATCATTTCCGGGCTGCGCCGCGAGCAGAAGGATCCCGATGCGATCGCCAGCAGGGTCATGGCGGAGACCGCCTTCCCCGACCACCCCTACGGCCGTCCGTCGAGCGGCACGGAAGAAAGCGTCTCGGCGTTGACGCCGGCGGATCTGAAGGCCCTGCACGGGCGGCTCGTCGCGCGCGGCGACCTCACGATCTCCGTTGTCGGCGCGATTGGCGCCGAGCGTCTGGCAGCCCTGCTGGACAAGACCTTCGCCGACCTGCCGGAGCAGGCGGAGCTCGCCCCGGTCGCCGACGTGACGCCGAAAACCGGCATCCGCAAGGATGTCGCCTTCGATGTGCCCCAGACCTCGATCCGCCTCGCCCTGCCGGGCCTGAAGCGGGACGATCCCGATTTCATTCCGGCCTTCGTGATGAACCACATTCTGGGCGGCGGCTCGTTCTCGTCCTGGCTCTACGAGGAAGTGCGCGAGAAGCGCGGGCTCGCCTATTCGGTCGGCTCCTATCTGGTGCCCTATGACCACTCCGGCGCCTTCATGGCCGCGACCGGCACGCGCTCGGACCGCGCGCCCGACACGATCGCGATCATCGCCGCGCAGATGCAGCGCATGGCCGAGGTCGGACCGAGCGCCGATGAACTGGCCAAGGCCAAGGCCTTTCTGACCGGCTCCTATGCGCTGCGCTTCGACACCTCCGACAAGATCGCCAGCCAGTTGCTGGGCATCCAGATGGAGAAGCTCGGCCTCGACTATATCGACAAGCGCAACGCGCTGATCGAGGCGGTGACGCTCGACGACATCCGCCGCGTGGCAAAGCGGCTGCTCGCCGATGTCGATCCGATCGTGGTGACGGTGGGCGCCGGCGCGAGCTGACGCCACCGGCCGTTCAGCGAGGCGTCGGAGAGACGCCTATTCGGCCGCCCGGCGCATCGCCTTGGGCGGCCGGCCCTGCAGAACCTCCGGGCGCACGGGGCGCGGCGGGGAGAACAGATAGCCCTGGCCGATGCGGGCATCGAGGTCGAGCACTTCCAGAACCTGGGCCTCGGTCTCGATGTGATCGACGATCAGCTCCATCGCGAAGCGGCGAAGCAAATCGCCGAGATCGGCGGGATGAATGTGGCTGTCGGGCATGCGCTCGGCGCCGATCAGGCGGCTGGCGTGGAGTTTCACATAGCGGAAGCCGCGATCCGACAGCGACTTGAAGTCCATGCGCAGATTGGTGACCCGGTCGATGGAAAAGCGGAAGCCGAGCTCCGACAGGGCGGCGAGGCTTTCATGCTCCAGCGCGCCCATTTCCGAGACATCGCGCTGGGTGAACTCGAAGGTCAGCTGATCGCTGAAGCCCTGGTTCGCGCGCAGGAAATCCAGAAAGCCCGGGAAGAACTTCTCGTCCACCAGCGTCTGCGACGAAAGATTGACGAAGAGGCCCGAGCGCCGGTTGCGGTTGCTCAGCCGGCGCAGCACCTGGATCGCACGAAACAGCATCAGGTTGTCGATCGCCGGCATCATGCCGGCGCGCGCCGCCTCGTCGATGAAATCGACCGGCTCCAGGTAAACCTCATTCTGGTCGCGGATGCGGGTCAACGCCTCGTAGTCGCGCACCTGGCGCTGGGGAAGCGTCACCAGCGGCTGCAGGAACAGGTCGACGCGGTTGTTGTCGAGCGCCTCCTGGATGGTGCGGCGAAGCGCGAGATCCGGTTGAGCGTCGCGCGGGCCGGCGGCCGGAGGCGGCGGCGCTGCGCGGCGCGGCGCGGCAGGGGCCGGCTCGGCACGCGGCGGCGCGGGCGCCTGTTCATACGTGCGATCGACCCCGGAATAGCCGAGCGCGCGCGGCGCCTCTTCATAGTGGCCAAGCCGCTCGCGCGGCTGCGGCGGCGCGACCATACGCTGGTCCTGCTCGTCGATGCGGTCTTCCATTCCCGCCATCGCCTCGGCCATCTGCTTGATCAGGCTGCCGAGCACCTCGACCTCGGCGAAGAGCGGGTCGATCTCCTCGCGGGTGCGGCGCGGCAGGTTGGTCTCCATGCCGGTAAGCCGGCCCTCGAGATTGCCGACGTCCTGGTCGACCTCGAGCACACGCTCCTCCAGCTCGGCAACCCGGGCGGCGACGTCGCTGCGGTCGCGCTGACGGGTAAAGACCAGTTGCACCACGATCATCGTGCACAGAAGCGCCAGGCCAAGCGTAAAGGCCTCGCCCGCGGGGCGGGCGAACTGGAACATCATGATCGCGGACACGGAGGCCGCAATCACGCCCATGCAGAGGAAAATGAAGATCGTTGTCGCGCGTGCCATACTCGTCCTTCGGCTCCGGCCGAATCACCCTGCCGCCCAATAGTGCATGAATACGCCGATTCTTCCGAGTCTACAGCATTGATCCGTCTTGCGCTCCGGCGTCATTTCCCGATCCCGCCAACCGGGCTTTTGCGGCCTTGACGTTCCAGCGGCTGGAAGCCCCAGTGTCGCGTCAACCACACCGCATCATTACGAAGGACGATGGCATCATGATCGAATTGCGCATCGAGGGCTTGGCCTGCAAGGGCTGCGTTTCGTCGGTTGAACGGGCAATCGCGGCGGCCGATCCGGCCGCGAAAACGGAAATCGACCTCGACAGCGGACACGCCCGCATCGAGAGCTCCCTGCCGAAGGAGCGTCTCGTCGCGGTGGTCGAGGCCGCCGGCTACGACGTTCCGGCCGCCTGACGCGGCGTTCGGCACACCACATGCGGCCGGCCGCGCTCAGGGGTCGGCCAGCATCCCGTCGACCAGATGCAGCCGGCGATCCATGCGCGCCGCCATATCGAGATCGTGGGTCACCGCGATCACCGTCTTGCCGTGGTCGTCGACAAGATGGCGCAGGGTCTTGAACACCTGGTCCGACGAGGCGCTGTCGAGACTGCCGGTCGGCTCGTCGGCCAGGATCACCGGCGGGTCGTTGGCGAGCGCCCGCGCCACCGCGACGCGCTGGCGCTGACCGCCGGAGAGCTGGATTGGCAGCTTGCCGACGTGATCCCCAAGGCCCAGTTCCGAGAGAATATCGACGGCACGCGCGCGCATCTCGGCAACGCTCAACCGTCCGAGCTTGCGCATCGGGATCATCACGTTCTCGAGGACGGAAAACTCCGGCAGCAGAAAGTGGAACTGGAACACGAAGCCGAGCGTCGACAGCCGCTCGCGCGCGCGCCATGCCTCGGAATGCAGATGGGTCGGCAGACCGTTGATCAGCACCTCGCCCGAGGTCGGCGTGTCGAGCAGCCCGAGCAGATAAAGCAGCGACGACTTTCCCGATCCCGACGGACCGGTTATCGCGACGAACTCGCCCGCCTCGATCACCAGATCGATGTCGCGCACCAGCGTGACCGGGATCAGGCCGGGAAGAATGCGGGTCAGGCCGCGGGCCTCGATCAGCGGCGGGCCGGCGGTCGCGGCGCCGGCGTCCGACCGCTTGGCGGTTTCGGGTTCGGCGGACAGGCTCATGACGCCCCCCTGATGATATCGACCGGGTTCAGCTGGGCGGCACGGCGCGCCGGCAGATAGCCGGCGATTCCGGCGGAAAACAGTGCGAACCCGCAGGCAATCGCGTAGTGCCAGACGCTGTAGTGCATCGGCAGCGAGGTCAGCTCGACATTGGTGCGCACCTCGAACTCCAGCGATCCGAGAAAAACGCTCAGGCCATAGCCGAGCGCGGACCCGAGCACAGATCCGACGATGCCGATGAACAGCCCCTCCATCAGGAAGATCCGGCGGATGTCGGCCTGGTCGAAGCCAAGCGACTTGAGGATGGCGATGTCGCGCGCCTTCTCATGGACGATGGTGGAGACGATGGTGAAGATGCCGAAGCCGGCCACAAGCAGGATGGCGCCGACGACCGTGTACATGATGATGTTGCGCACCATCAGCACTTCCATCAGGCTTTCGTTGGCCTCCTGCCAGGAGGTGGCCCGATAGCCGGTCATGCGCTCCACCCGTTGCGCCACCGCGCGGGCGGAATTGACGTCGTCCAGGCGGATCGAAAGCCGGTTGATGGCATTGGGCCGCGAGAACAGCACCTGCGCGGTCTTCAGCACCGTATAGCCGGTGGCATCGTCGGCCTGGGTCACGCCCGTGTGAAACAGGCCGATCACCTTCAGCCGGCGCACCGCGCCCGAGGAGGTCGACACCGCGACGGTGTCGCCGAGCGAGGCGCCGATCTTGTCCGCCACCCCGTCGCCGATAATCAAGCCGTTCAGGTCGGCGGCGAGATCCATGAAGGATCCCGCCTGCATGTCGTCGCCGATATTGGACACCCTGAGATGCGCCGCCGGATCGACGCCGGTGAGCGCCACCGCGACATCCTTGCCGCCGTAGCGCAGCACCGCCTGCCCGGAGAGGGATGCCGCCATTTCTCCCGGCAGCCAGGTGTCCAGCATCGCCTTGAGGCGCACCGGGTTGCGCAAGCCGCGCGTGTCGTCGTCCGGGCGCGCACCGATCACATTGACCGCGTCAAAGACCGCCGCCGCCGGGGGCGGTGCCGCCTCGCGGCGGTCGTCGGTCACCTCGACATGGGGAATGGCATCGACGAGGGTCGCGATGAAATCGCGCTGCGATCCCTCCATCAGCGCCGCCATGGCGATGGAAAAGCCGACGCCGAGCATGACGCCGAGCACCGACACGATGCTCTGGCGGAACCGTCCGCCGACATGGGTCAGCGCGATCGACAGGATCAGCGGCATGACGGAAGGCCCGCATCCGTACCGGTTCCCGGCGGGACGTGGCGGCTCATCGGTTCGCCTCCCCCTCACCGGCTGCGGCAAGCGGCCGCGCGGCCTGGCCCGGGCTCAAGCCATCGCGCCACACCGCCACCACCCGCGCGTCCGGTTCAAGTCCGCCGGTGACCTCGACCGTCTCCGTGCCGCGAATGCCGATCTCCAGCCTGCGCGCGGCAAGACGCCCGTCGTCCTCCAAAACCAGCACGCGGTCGCCGTCGACTGCCGCCAATGGCACGAGAAGCGCCTTCTCGACGACCTTGACGATGATGTTGACGTCGCTGGTCATGCCGATCATCAGCGGAGGCGGGTCCTTAAAGGTCAGGTAGACCCGATAGGTCTTGAGCACGGGATCGCCCTTGGGCGTGATCTGGTCGACGACCGCGTCGAAGGCACGCCCGGGAAAGGCGTCGGCGCGCACCAGCGCCTTCTGTCCGGTCCGGACCAGCGGAATATCTTCCTCGTTCACATCCGCCACGACACGCAACGGACGCGGCTGACCGACCCAGAAGAGCACCGCGCCTGGTTCGGCCACCTCCCCCACTTCGCCGTCGCGACGCAGAACCTGACCGTCCATCGGCGCCTTCAGCTCATAGTCGGACAGGCGCGCGGTCTGCGCCGCCAGCAGCGCGACATTGCGGGAATGATCGTTTTCCGCCTGCTCGAACGCCTGGCGCGAGATCACCCGGCGCTCCAACAGGCCGACCGCGCGGTCGAGGTTCTGCTTCGACAGCTGCACGCGCGCTTCAAGCTCGGCGGCGGTGGCCCGCGCATCGGAGGCATCGAGCCGGCCGAGCACCGTTCCCTGCGTGACGGTCTCGCCCTCGCAGGCGCACATCTCGATGATCCGCTCGCGCAGCACGCTCGTCACCTTGGCCCAGCGCACCGGCTCCACGACACCGGTGGCATAGACGACGTCGGCGGCGCGTCCGACCTGCGGCGTCACCACGGCGACCTGTACCGGGCGGGCCGACCACCACCACAGCGCGGCCGCAACCGCCGCACCAAGTCCGAGCACCACAACAGCAAAAAGAAAGCGTTTCATGAGGATCCATCTTCGCGGGACGCCTGTTTCGCACGACCCTAACACCAGCTTCGCGCTCGCCCTATCCGCAGAAGCCCTCAACCAAACGCAGGAGGTGTGGACATTTCCCGGCCAAATTGCAGGGTCGGAAACAGGGAGATTTCATTCGGAAACGGTTTATTTACCATGTCCAGCCAAGATTCTGACGGCAAATCAATTCGATGCCGACGTTTCGGCTGAACAAAAGGGGGTCGCCACCGCATGGAGTCCATGCATGGCGCTGAGGGGCAAATCAGGCTGGCCGTTCTCGACGGCGATGGCTCGATGCGCAATCTCGCGGGATCAATCGTCGACGCAATGGATCACCCTTGCGCGACACCTTTGGCTTACCACAGTTTCGAGCCGTTCTACGCGGCCAGCACGAAGGTGCGGCCCGACGTGATGATCGTCGATCTCGAAACCCTCGGACAGGACGGCCATCTGTCCCGCCTCGCGGCGGCGCAACCGCAGGCCTTCCTGATGGCGGTGAGCACGGGACAGTCGCTGTCGCGCAGTCTCGCGGCGATGGAGGCCGGCGCGCACGACGTGATTTCCGTGGGTGTCGACCCGGCGTCCGCCGCCGAGAAGATCGACCGCTTCCTGATCCAGAACACCCGCCCGGCCCGCGCCGACGGCACCCGCCGCACGACGCGCCCGCAGGCCGCGGCGACGCAGATCGGCGACGGCACGCCGCACCGCTTCGAGGCCTTCATCGGCGGATCGGCGCGGATGCGCGAGGTCTACGACCAGATCGAACGCATGGCGCCCTCCGGTGCGCCGGTGTTCATCACCGGTGAATCCGGTACCGGCAAACAGCTTTGCGCCAGCGCGATCCACACGCGTTCGCCGCGCCGCGACAAGCCCTTCATCGCGGTCAACTGCGCGGCCATTCCCGGCGCGTTGATGGAAAGCGAGCTCTTCGGGCACATCAATGGCGCCATCAGCGGCGCAGCCGAAACGCGGGAAGGCGCCGCCGAGGCCGCGGATGGCGGCACGCTCTTTCTCGACGAAATCGGCGAAATGGACCTGGCGCTTCAGTCGAAGCTGTTGCGCTTCATCCAAACCGGCATGGTGCAGCGCGTCGGCGACACCCGACAACGCGCCGTGAACGTGCGCATCGTCTGCGCGACGAACCGCGACCCGATGACGGAAATCTCGGAAGGGCGGTTCCGCGAGGACCTGTTCTACCGGCTTCACGTTTTGCCCGTCCGGCTGCCGGCGCTGCGCGACCGGCGCGAGGACATCCTGCCGCTGGCGCAGGCCTTTCTCGCCCGCTTCTGCGTCGAGGAATCCCGCCGCTTTAGCGATATCGCCGGCTGCGCGGGCGAAAAGCTCCTCACCTACGACTGGCCGGGCAACGTCCGGCAGTTGGAAAATGCGATCCGACAGGCGGTCGTCCTGCATGACGGTGAGGCGCTGCGCGCGGACATGCTGCCAGGCTTCCTCCTGGGCGAGGGCCTGTCCGGCCGGCTGGAGCCGCTTCGTGCCGGATACGCCCCGCTGCCGGGCGGATCGACGGAGGCGATCGAGCCGCTTTGGGCGCAGGAACGGCGCATCATCGAAACGGCGCTGACAGCCTTCGACGGCAATATCGCCAAGGCGGCGGCGGCGCTCGAGATCTCTCCCTCCACCATCTACCGGAAGCGCCAGTCCTGGAACGAGCGGATGGGCGGTACGGCGCCCGCGTTCACCGCATTTGCCGGTTAATCTTGTCGTTTGCCGCGCTCCGGTCTATACGGTGCGCCGCAACACAGGGGCTGGCAAACGACAAGGGACGGGGCAACTCATGCGAAGGGTCGGACATCCGCACACAAGCGGCGGACGGGGCACCGGATGCCGCCGCGCGATCGCAGCGCTCGCGCTGCTCGGCATCGCGGCAACGACGCCGGCGCTTGGCGCTGAGGCAACCGACCCGGTGTCGCCGGCCCTCGCAACGGCACGCGCGGCGAGCGCAAAGGCCTGGGAAACGTCGCCCCTCGGTTTCGCCAAGGCGCTCTTCGTCGAGGGCGACGTGGGCGGTTTCGGACAATACACCCCGCTCGCCGAGCCGGTTTTCCAGCCCGACGACACGCTGACGGTCTATGCCCAGCCGCTTGGATACGGGTTCGTCGAAAGCGATGCGGGATATGGCATCCGCCTCGTCGCCGACTACGAGCTGCTGAACCCTTCGGGGCAGGTTCTGGCCGCGCAAACGGGTTTTGCCGAGCTGTCCTATGACAGCCGCGACGCACGGCGCGAGTTCCACGCCATCCTGCAATTCCGGTTCGAGGGCCTGCGGCCCGGCGACTACGACCTCAAGATCCTGATGCGCGACAGCTCCAGCGCAAAACAGGGGTATATCTCCCTGCCGTTCCAGGTCCGGTCGGAAACCGCCGCACAGTAGCGCGCATCAGACGCGCTGCATCGTCGGTTACCTGTTCAGGCGCAGCTTGCTGATTTCCTCGGCGATGCGCTTGAAGGCATCCACCAGATCGCCGTTCGAACGGGCATCGAAGGCCATGTTCGCATTGGACGCGCAGTTGCGCATCATGTTCACCGTGTTGCTGTCGTTGATCTGGAACGCCACGGTATAGACGTTGATGCCGTCCTTCTTGGCATTCTCGCAGGCGAGCGCCGTGCGCTGGTCCATCGCATTGGCGATCTCCCAGGTGCTGTCGATACCCTTGCCGAGGCGCTGTTCGCGCCCGTAACCATAGGCGTTGATGTTCGTCTTGTTGAACGAACTCTGGCCCTGGTAGGTGTTGGCGCCGTCGGTCATCACGATCATGATGCGCACGTGCTCGTCGTCGCTGTCCTCTTCACGCACGCGCCCTTGCGTGAAGGGCGCCTGCGGCGACAGCACGCGCCAGCCCCACACGACACCCTGGTGGATGTTGGTGTTGCCGTTGGCCTTCATGTCCTTCAGATCCCGCAGGATCGTCGCCTTGTCCGTCGTCAGATCGGTGAGCGGCTGGGTGCGGCAGGTGAAGTTCGGACCCTTGGTATAGGTGTTACCGAAGGACTGGTTCTGGTCGCGGTACTTGCACATGCGCTCCTGCGCATAGAGATACTCGGGCTTGCCGAGCTTGCGCGCCTTCTTCGAGGCCTTGTCGCGACATCCCCCGGAATCGTCGCGGATATAGTCATTGGAATGACGATCGCCACGACGGGTGTATTTGTAGTCCGGCTCGTCGGGAGCGAATTCCGGCACATAAAGCGTTTCGGGTACGCGCTTGTCGGGCGCGTCGTCCGTCACGTCATAGGGAATCGGCCGCGCCTCGACGCAGCCGAGCCATTGCGTGTGCTTGAGCTGCTTGAACAGGGTAAAGCGGCTGGGTTTGCCATTGTAGAAGAACTGGCTCTCCATTTCGGCCGGGTCCGGGGTTCCGTCCGGACGGGTCTCGAAATTGGTCCAGTGGATCGGCGACTGGCCCTCGCGGTCCATCCAGCTCTCGTTCTCCTTGTCGCTGCCGATATTGACAAAGGAGGTGAACGGAACGAGCCCGATCTTTACACGGTCCTTCTTTTCGCCCTTCTCGTTGATCGCAAACAGCGTCTTCGTCAGGTCCTCGGAGGCGTCCTTGAGCGTTCTCATTTTGCTCCCGCCCATCGAGCCGGAATTGTCGAGCACCATCACCACATCGAAGGTCGCCTTGCCGATCACCGTTTGCGAGCGCACGCCGACATCGACCTTGTCGACATTGAGCACGCCGCCGAAAAGGGTCTGGACGGCCTGGGTGGCCGTCACGGTGACGGTGCCCTTCTCGACCGTGACGTCGAGCTTCACGGCATCGGGATCGCCCTTGTAGATGGCGTTGAAATAGTCGATCGCATTGGCCTTGACCTTGGCCTCGGCCAGGCCCTCGCTGTCGTAATTCGCGGCCAGCGCCGTGGCATCGACCGCAGCCTGCAGCACGACCTTGGTGTTGTGCGCGCGCGAGTAGTCGAGACCTGCTCCGATCACGAGCACGACGAAGCCGAACGTCAGCGCGAACGGAATGACAATGTTTCCGGAGCGCTCGTCGCAAAATGCTCTGACAAGATCGACAATGTTCTTCATGACAGTCAGTCTAACTGTCAGCCATTGCCAAAACCTTTAAACGCAATGCCACGTTTTTATCGGTCGCCGCGTATGGCCTGGTGAAACCGGACAGTTTCGTTACGGCAGCCCCCCGGCGCGGCAGGGCGCGACGCTTTTTTCAAAAAATCCGGATCGCGAAGTCATTGACAGGGTCTCTACCCCGTCCTACATCAGGCGCGCTGTTAGCACTCTCATTCACAGAGTGCCAACGTGGTCTGCGTTCGCTGCCGCGCCGATTTCCTGGCGCGGACAGGAGGGGTACCACGCTGGCCAGAAAAGGAAAGAGCACGATATGAAGTTCCGCCCTTTGCATGATCGCGTCGTGGTTCGCCGCGTCGATTCCGAAGAAAAGACCGCCGGCGGGATCATCATCCCGGACACCGCCAAGGAAAAGCCGCAGGAAGGCGAAGTCGTCGCCGTCGGTCCCGGCTCGCGCAAGGAAAACGGCGACCTGATCGCCCTCGACGTCAAGGCTGGCGACCGTGTGCTGTTCGGCAAGTGGTCCGGCACCGAAGTCAAGATCGATGGCGAAGACCTTCTGATCATGAAGGAAAGCGACATCATGGGCGTTGTCGGCTAATCAGCCACGCCAGTCCCCTCTCCCGTCTTCCGCGCCCGCGAACCTCGCGTGCGCAGCGCAGGCCAAACGGGTCTGCACCAGCGGCGTGACGAGATATCGCGCCGGAAGCCGGGTCCCTAGTACATCAGGAGACGAACGATAATGTCTGCCAAAGAAGTCAAGTTTTCCACCGACGCCCGCGACCGCATGCTGCGTGGCGTGGACATCCTCGCCAACGCGGTGAAGGTCACGCTCGGCCCCAAGGGCCGCAACGTCGTCATCGACAAGGCGTTCGGCGCTCCGCGCATCACCAAGGACGGTGTCTCCGTTGCCAAGGAAATCGAGCTTGAGGACAAGTTCGAGAACATGGGCGCGCAGATGGTCCGCGAAGTCGCGTCCAAGACCAACGACATCGCCGGCGACGGCACCACCACCGCGACCGTTCTGGCCCAGTCCATCGTCCGTGAAGGCGTCAAGGCCGTTGCCGCCGGCATGAACCCGATGGACCTGAAGCGTGGCGTCGATCTGGCCGCCGCCGCTGCCGTCAAGGACCTCGAGGCCCGCTCCAAGAAGATCTCCACCTCCGGTGAAGTCGCGCAGGTCGGCACGATCTCGTCCAATGGCGACGAGCAGATCGGCAAGGACATTGCCGAAGCCATGCAGCGCGTCGGCAACGAAGGCGTGATCACGGTCGAGGAAGCCAAGTCGCTCGAGACCGAACTCGAAGTCGTCGAAGGCATGCAGTTCGACCGCGGCTACCTGTCGCCCTACTTCGTGACCAACGCCGAGAAGATGGTCGCCGACCTGGAGAAGCCCTACATTCTCCTGTTCGAAAAGAAGCTCTCCAACCTGCAGGCCATGCTGCCGATCCTGGAAAGCGTCGTGCAGTCCAGCCGTCCGCTCCTCATCATCGCCGAGGACGTGGAAGGCGAGGCGCTCGCGACCCTCGTCGTCAACAAGCTGCGTGGCGGCCTGAAGATCGCCGCCGTCAAGGCGCCGGGCTTCGGTGATCGCCGCAAGGCCATGCTCGAAGACATCGCCATCCTGACGGGCGGCACGGTGATCTCCGAGGATCTCGGCATCAAGCTCGAGAACGTGACCCTCGACATGCTCGGCACCGCCGACAAGGTCGAGATCACCAAGGAAACCACCACGATCATCGACGGCGCCGGCCAGAAGGCCGACATCGAAGGCCGCGTCACGCAGATCAAGGCGCAGATCGAGGAGACCTCCTCGGACTACGACCGCGAGAAGCTGCAGGAGCGTCTTGCCAAGCTCGCCGGCGGTGTTGCCGTGATCCGCGTCGGCGGTGCCACGGAAATCGAGGTGAAGGAAAAGAAGGACCGCGTCGACGACGCCCTCAACGCGACCCGCGCGGCCGTGGAAGAAGGCATCGTTCCGGGTGGCGGCACCGCTCTCCTGCGCGCCAAGAAGGCCGTCGAAGCCCTGAAGTCCGACAACCCGGACATCATGGCCGGCATCAAGATCGTGCTGCGCGCTCTTGAAGCCCCGATCCGCCAGATCGCCGAGAACGCCGGCGTGGAAGGCTCGATCGTCGTCGGCAAGATCCTCGAGAACGAAGATCCGACCTTCGGCTTCAACGCCCAGACGGAAGAGTTCGTCAACATGGTCGAGACCGGCATCATCGATCCGACCAAGGTTGTGCGTACCGCTCTCCAGGATGCGGCCTCCGTCGCCGGCCTGCTCATCACGACCGAAGCCATGGTCGCCGAGCTGCCGAAGAAGGATGGCGGCGGCGCACCGGCGATGCCGGGCGGCGGCATGGGCGGCATGGACTTCTAAGAAGTCCAAAGCCACTCGAATTGCAGAGACGTTCAGCGGGCGGTCTTCGGGCCGCCCGTTGTTTTTTTGCCCTCCGGTGCGGCGTGACGACGCGCCGCGACTGCGCTAGGGTCCGAATCCAACCTGGGATTCCGTCATCCGACGTCGGCATCCGCCCGTCACGCCGCCCCGATCCGACCCGAAACACGGTAAGCCTTGGAAAGAGCGCCGATGGACAGCGAAACGCTTGCCCGCATCGACAGACTGGAGGAGCAGCTTGCTCATCAGTCGCATACGATCGACGAACTGAACGACGTGGTGTCCCGCCAGGCCGACCTGATCGACGCGCTCGGCCGCAAGATCGCCGCGCTGACCTCTCAGGTCGAAGAGCTGGAAGATGCCGCGATCCCGCAACCGGCGATCACCAAACCGCCGCATTACTGATGCGACTGGCAGGCGTTCCGGACAGTCCCGGGCGCCGCACCGGCCCGGATCGGCCGACGACCCGAACACCAAGAGCGACGGCACCAGATGAGCCAGATCTTTTCGATTGCAGCCCTTCTGACCGGCTCCGGCCTGCTGCTTCTGGCCGGCGGCCTGCACGGGCTTCTGCTGCCGCTGCGCGGCACGGCAGAAGGGTTCTCCGACACCTCGCTCGGGCTGCTCGGCACGGGCTGGGCGATCGGCTATGTCGCCGGCTGCATCATGACACCGATGATCGTGAGCCGCGTCGGCCATATCCGCACGTTCGGCGTGTTCTGCTCGCTCGCCGGCATCGCCGTCCTGCTCAACCTGCTGATCCTGCATCCGGCCGCCTGGATCCCGTTGCGCGCGGTGTCCGGTTTCTGTTTCGCAGGCGCTGCGATGGTGGTCGAAAGCTGGCTGAACGAACGCGCGACGCCTGAAACCCGCGGGCGGATCTTCGGCTTCTACACGATGATCAACCTGGCGGCGACGACGATCGGGCAAATGCTGCTGACCCTTGGGTCTCCGTCCGGCTACCTCTTCTTCGTCATCGGCTCGATCGTCTACTCGCTGGCGCTGCTGCCGACCGCGCTGTCCACGGTCGCCGCGCCCGTGCCGCTGCTGCACTCCAGGCTCGACATCAAGATGCTCTGGCACAATTCTCCAGTCGCCGTGATCAGCGTCTTCCTGATCGGCATCTCCAACAGCGCCTTCGGCACGCTGGGGGCCGTCTACGGGCGTCAGATCGGACTGTCCGTCTCCAGCATCGCCACGATGATGTCGGTCGCCCTGCTTGCCGGCGCGGTGATCCAGGTGCCGATAGGCCTGCTGTCCGACCGCATGGACCGACGCATCGTGCTGGTGGGAATCGGCGCCGCCGCCTGCGCCATCGGCGCGGTGCTGGCCATCGGCGGCGGTCTGCCGCAATTGGCGATCATCGCCCTGGTCGCCGCCTTCGGCGGCATGATCTACTCGATGTATCCGGTGATCGTCGCCCATGCGAACGACCACACGCCGGCCGGCGAGTTCCTCAAGACCAGCGGCGGCCTGCTGCTCCTGTTCGGCGCAGGCTCCATCGTCGGGCCGATCATTGCGGCCGCGATGATGACGCTGACCACGCCGCAGGGCCTTTTCGCCGTGACCTCCGGCGCCCATGCCTCGCTGATCGCCTTCGCCCTCTTCCGCATGACACAACGCAAGGCGATCGCGCCGGAAGACCGCGAGGATTTCGTCGCCATGCCGTCCGGGGTGCGGTTCTCCACGCCGGAAACGCTGGCCATGGACCCGCGCGTGGAAGAGGCCGAAGTCGCCGCCGAACACGACGAGAGCGACGAGAGCCCGGAGCCGCAAGACGACGACGGGTCGCTTGCGAAAGACACTTCGCCGGGCTGACTCCGGCTTGCGCCCAGCCTGCGTTCGTGGCATAGGATCTCCCATCATCAAGAGAAGGGCTGGCGCCCTCGCCAACCTGCCCGACCGGGCAAGGTGGTCTCCCTGAACGTGCCAGGCGATTGTCCGCAATCGCTGACGACACGGGGATGTGGCCGCGAAAGCGGCAACGAAACGGTCACCGTTTGCGCCAGTCCTCCTCGGGAAACCGAAGGAGGATTTTTTATGTCCGGACTGTCCGTCACGCCCTTTTCGGCGTCTCGCCTCGACACCGTATCCGCAACGCCCACCGCCGGCGCGTCCACCGACGACGTGCTTCGGTTCGCGGAATTGCGGGTGCTCGCGGCCGGGTGCCGGATGCGCTGGGGGCTTTCGCCAAGGCTTTCGCAGCCGCTCCCGCCCCTGTCGGCCGCCGAACGCGCGGCCCGGCTGGAAGCGCTTCTGGCGCTATGGGACGCAGGATGCCGTCAGGCGCTGGACGAGGATCTCTACCGTGACATCGCGCAACGCAATCCGCGCATGACGGCCGCCTTTCGCAAGCGCTTTCGCCGGTAACGGAGCGGCTCGCCGTCGCCCAAAGCCTGCCGCGACAGGCGTCCGGTGAGCGTCAGCTCGCTTCGGGCGCGGGCGGGACGGGCCGCGGGCGCCCCGTATCGTCGACAGCGACGAAGGTGAAGATCGCGTCGGTCACCTTCTCGCGCTTGCCATGACGGTGGCGCAGCGCCCAGGCCTCGATGGCGACCTTCATCGACGTGCGGCCGACCGAGGAAATCGCGCAATAGACACACAGCACATCGCCGACATGGACGGGGCGAATGAACGTCATGCGCTCGACAGAGATCGTGACCACCCGCCCCGAGGCGCGCTGACCCGCCGCGATCCCGCCGGCGAGATCCATCTGCGACAAAACCCAACCGCCGAAAATGTCGCCTGCCGCATTGGTGTCGGCGGGCATCGCCATGGTGCGCAGGGTCAACTCGCCCGACGGGCCATTCGCTTCACTGTCGTGGTTCACACGCTCACTCCATCAAGATTCACCGCACGCCCCGGCGCGGCCTTGCACAAGCCTAGGCCGGGACATGGGAAATGCCAACACGGCCGGCGCGAATGAAAAACGGCGGGACCCGGGTCCCGCCGTTTTCGGTGTCGTGGTCTTCCGCGCGGGCTTGCGCGGGGCGCCGTCAGGCCGCCGCGACGTCGCGCAGGAAGCGGTCGATCTCCTCGCGCAGGGCGTCGGTGTTCTGCGACATGGCGCCGGAGGCGGAGAGCACATTGTCGGCCGCCGCACTGGTGCTTTCCACCGTCGTTGCCAGCCGCGACATGTTGCTGGTCACGGCGCCCGTGCCCTGGGCCGCCTGCTGCACCGAGCGCGAGATGTCGCTGGTGGCCGCGCCCTGCTGTTCCACCGCGCTGGCGATGGAGGCGGTGTACCCGTTCACTTCCTGCATGATCTGGGCGATCTCGCCGATGGCCGAGACGGCCTCGCCGGTCGAGCCCTGGATCGCGCCGATCTGCGCGCTGATCTCCTCGGTTGCCTTGGAGGTCTGCGTCGCCAGTTCCTTGACCTCGGCCGCGACGACGGCAAAGCCCTTGCCGGCCTCGCCGGCGCGCGCCGCCTCGATGGTGGCGTTCAGCGCCAAGAGGTTGGTCTGCTCGGCGATGTCGGTGATGAGTTTCACCACCTCGCCGATCTTGCTGGCGGCCTGGGCGAGGCCGGCGATCTTCTCGTTTGTGGCATGGGTTCCTTCGGTCGCCTGGGCGACGACCTGGGTGGTCTGGCCGACCTGGCGGGAGATTTCGGCGATGGAGGCGGAAAGTTCCTCGGCCGCACTTGCCACCGTCTGCACGCTGTCGGTCGCAGCGGAGCTTGCCTCCGCCGTCTCGCCAGCGCGTTCCGCGCTGTCCTGGGCAGAGGCGCTCAGCTCGCGCGCCGTCTGGTCGAGGCCGACGGCGGTTTCGCTGACCGTGCCGATCAGATGCTGCACCGTGCCGCGGAAGCCGGCGATCAGCTCTTCCGTACGCGCCTGGCGGGCCATGCGCGTCTTTTCGTCCTCGCTCTGGATCTCTTCCAGACGCTGGCGCTCGATGGCGTTCTCGCGGAAGGTCTCGACCGCACTCGCCATCTCACCGATCTCATCCTTGCGGTCGTCCATCGCAACCTCGACCGAGGTGTCGCCGTCGGCCAGACGACGCATCACCTGCGTCAGACCCGCGACCGGACGGGCCAGCGCGCCCGCGCCGTACCAGACCAGGCCCATCACCAAGAGCAGCAGAACGCCGGAAATCGCCAGCATCATGTTGCGCGCGGCAATCGCGCCGGCCACCATCGCGGAATAGGGAACGTCGATCGCGACATACCAGACGTCATCCACGCCCTTGAAGCTGACGGGCGCCAGGGCGACGAACCGGTCGCCGATCCGCTGCATGCGGTCGGCAGCGCTCGACGCCCCCATCAGGTCCAGCAGCGCCGCTTCCTGCACGGGCTTGCCGAGCTTGGCGGCGTCCGAATTGGCGACCCAGAGATTGTCGCCGCCGATGAGTTTGACCTCACCGGCGCCGAACGGCTTGAGCGTCGACATCTTTTCAACGATATCGGCCAGCGACAGGTCGGAGGTGGTGATGCCGATCGCCTTGCCGTTCTCGCGCACGACCCAGCTGATGGTGGTCATCAGCACGTCCTTGCCGTCGATCGGATAGGTGTAGGGCGGCGTGATCAGCGAACGGTTCTCCCGGATCGGCTTGTCGTACCAGCCCTCCGTGCCCGCTTCCTTGGTCATCACCAGTTTCTCGAAAACGACCTTGCCGTCCGAATAGTAGAAATAGGGAACGAAACGGCCGTTGGCGTCGGAGTATTTGTGGGTCTTGAAATCGGCGTCGCGGCCATCGAGGGCATTTGGCTCGAACGCCAGCGTCATGCCGACCAGATCCGGGGTGTTCTCGACCGTGCGGATCATCATGTCGCCAAGAGCGTCGCGATCGCGCATGCCGTTTCGCAGCAGGCCTTCCACGCCGGCTGCGGCGGATTTGGCAACCGCCAGCGATGCCCCGATCTCACCGGACACATCCGACGCATAGGCATCGAGCAGAGCCAGAGCCTCCTCGTTCGCCACCTTCTCGGCGGCCGAGGACATGACGATGGATCCGGTCAGGGTAACCCCGATCAGCGACGTAAAAAACAGCGCCCCCGCGCTGATCAGCAGCTTGTTTCTAATCGACAGATCGGAGAACCGCATTTCCAAACTCCACACTCTGGCCCGATACAATGGTCTTTGGGGCATAGTGGGAGTCGTGTTACCGACGACTTAATGAAAGCCGTCTAAACTTGATTTTGTTTCGAAAAAAGCGATCCGAAGAGGCAACCCGAAAGGTCACGCAAGGTAAAATACACAAAAAGACGAGCCGCTATCGCGACCTAGAGGGCCGACGCCTGGCGCAGCCACTCGGGGTTTTCCAGGCAGTAGTAGCCGGAAATGCGGCTGACCGTGCCCGCCCGCTTCCAGTCGTTGAGCACGCGGCTGACGTTTTCACGCGCCGCGCCCGCCATATTGGCGATATCGGCCTGGGACAGCTTGTAGTGAATGAGCACGCGGCCGTTGTCGACGGGCTTGCCGAAGGTTTCGGCCAGTTGCAGCAACGTCTGCGCGACGCGTCCCGGCAACGGCAGGAAGGAGCGCGCTGCAAGCACGTCGTTCGCCTGCCGCAGCCTGCTCCCGACAATCGACAGCATGTGGCGGTAGAGCGCGGGGTTTTCGTCGGCGAAACGCTCGAAGCGGTGCTTTTCGATGAAGGCAAGGCGCGTCGGCTTGAGCGCGGTAACGGTGGCGGAGCGCGCGCGCCCGTCGAGCAGCGCCAGTTCGCCGACAATGCTGCCCGGTCCCATCACCGCCAGAAGTTGTTCATCGCCGTCGACGCTGACGATCGAGACCTTGAGCGAGCCTTCCAGGATCGCGTAGCAGCCATTGCCGGGATCGCCCGCCTCGAACAGGATCGCTCCGGGCTTTACCGAAAAGGGGCGCGCCAGCTCGGCCAGCCCGGAGGCGAGCTCGCAGTCCAGCCCCTCCATCGAAAAGCTGTTTTCCAGAAACGACTTGAGTTCCAGCATCCGCCCTGCCCCGCTTGGCCGCATCTCATCTGCATCGCAGCGCGCAAACCATCCTGCCCCGGTGCACGCGCCGCTGCCGGCCATCATACCGTGCCTTGCCTTGCGACAAAACGCATTGTGTGATCGCCGTCACTGTTCGCCAAACACGGTTGACGCATGGTTGCAGTCATCAACCGCCGCTTCCCTGACCTCGCGGCGGTCCTCCCCAACGAAAATCCGGCTCCCCATTCCCCGCGGGGGGCCGGATTTCGTTCGAGAAGCTTCCAGCCTGCTCAATACAGAAAAATGTCCTTCTCGACGAGAAGCAGCGGAAACACCGGGCTCTTGAAAAACCCGGTCTGGGTCTCGCGCACGCTCAGCTCGGTCCGCGCCTCCATGCGCCGGAGACGGTCGTCCGCCTCGCCGAGCCGGCACAGCACCATCGTGCGGTCGTCGAGCCCGTTGAACCCGCTGCGCAGGTGGGTCTCCTGCGCCGCAAGTGCCGGCACCTGGGGAAACGACGGGCCGCGCTGCAGCACGCGCAGGCGCGCCCGCGCCGCCTGCCGGGCAAAGACGCGCGCGGCGTGGCGGGCCCGCCGCCCCTCGCCCTCCCAGGCCGGCGACAGCAGCGCCGGCGCATGTTTGCGCAGGGCGACCGTCTTCATCACGATGCGCGCAACGCGCGGCAGCGCCATGAGGTCGTCCGCCACATGCAGAAAGTCGGGCGGGCGCTGATAATATTCCTCGAAACACACGAGCTGGGCGTCGACCTCTTCCGCCAAATCCTCTGCCGGGACAAGCCGCAGCGCATCGCGCCAGCGCCACCAGCGCGGGCGCGGAAAGGCATCGCCGAAGCGGGTGCGCCCGCGCACCGACACCGGCGCATGGGGACGTGTCAGCGCGACCGTCAGCCCGACCAGGGTTCGGTGGCGCTGCGCATCGACGGCATCGCGCAGCGGCAGATATTCGCGCGACCACAGGTCGGAGGCAACCAGGCACCCGACGGCGGACAACCGGCCTTCCGCGATCAGCTCGCGCAGGGTCCGGTCGATGCCGAAGGCCAGCCCGTAGTCGGGCGAGGTCATGAGAATGCGTTTCATCGCTCTATCCTATGCGCCGATCCGCGGTCCCTGCCAAGAGGGTGAGGCGGCTCAGGGGAGCGGGTAAACCGGGTCGAGCGGAGCGCCGCGCGGCGCCGCCACCCGGTAGACGACGAGATCCTCCAGCGCCACGCCCTTCACCCGGCGGGTAAGCACGGCAACACGGGCCACCTCGCCGAAGCGCTCGCCCAGCACCGCCTCGCCCGGATCGCGCCGCGCCTCCACGACAAAGAGCGCCGGCCGGGCCAGCGTCGCGGCATCGAGGGAGGGCCGCATGACATAGCGAATGCGCTCGGTGAGCTGTTCGACCGGCAGGATGCCTGCGAGATTGACCGCAAGCTGCGCGTTGAGCCCGTAGCCGTAGGTCGCGATCCAGGCCGCGCCCTCGTCTTCGGCAAGCCTCATCACCTCGTCGCGGATGTCCGGCCAGCCGCGGGTCTGGAAGGTCGGATCCTTGCGCGCCAGGCTCCCGGTCAGCGGCTGCACCGCATGCACATAGACGACGAGCGAAACGGCAACGCCAAGCACCACCGCCACCTTGGCCAGCAGGCCAAAACCGCGCCGGAATGCCGCCGGCGGATCGGCGGCAACGACGCCGGCCAGAAGGGCAAGCGCGGGAAAGAGCGGCGCCGGCCAGTTGCCCTGGACGCGTGAATGCAGCGAATGCGCCAGCAGGTAGACGAAGAACGGCACGCAGGTCCAGAGCATGAGGCCGAAGGCGGCATCCCCCCGCCGGGCGCCGCGAACGGCTCTGGCAAGGCCGACACCAGCAAGCACCGCGACCAGCGGATTGAGCAGGCCGATCACCGCGCCGATAAACTCGAAAATATACTTGGTGCTCCAGCCGTCCGGCACGGCGCGGCCAAACTGCTTGATGAAGGACGCCCACTCGTGGTCGGCGTTCCAAAGCACCACCGGCGCGACGATGAGACAAGCGAGCAGTCCCCCTGCCCAGAGCTGCCAGCTCGCCCACCAGCGCCGGGCGTCGGGCACCAGCACAAGCCACAGCACAATGCCGGCCCCCAGAAAGAGAACCGAATATTTCGACGCAAGGCCAAGCCCGGCGAAGACGCCGACGGCCAGCCACCAGTTCGCATTTCTGCCGGCGTGCAGCTCTGCAAGCGCCCAGATCGTCAGCCCCCAGAAGAACACCGAGGGCGCGTCCGGGGTGGCGAGCAGGCTGCCGATGCCGATCAGGAGCGAGGCGTTGAAGAAGAGCACCGCCCAGCCGGCCGCGCGCGCGCCGAAGAGCAGAAAACCGGTGCGCCAGAGCGCGGCGGAACCGACAAGGGCGGAGAGAACCGGCAGGAGACGAATGCCGAGCGGCGTGTCGCCGGCGATCCACAGGCCGGCGGCCACCCACCAGCCGACCATCGGCGGATGATCGTAGTAGCCGGCGGAAGGGTTCAGCCCCCAGAGCCGGTAATAGGCTTCATCCTCGGCCAGTCCCGAGTTGGCGGCAACGACAAGCTTCACCACCGTGAGCGCCAGGACGAGGAGCGCGAGCGAAGCGGGGCGCAACCAGACCGGCAGGTCCTGCGCGGACGGGCGCGCCATCACCGCCTCAGGCCTTGCGCCAGGTGAGGACCGAGCTTGCGGCATAGTTCCACACCGCGCCCATCACCGCGCCGGCGGCACCGGCCACGCCGATGAGGATGCGGCCGGCGTCTTCCTGATAGATCAGCGAGGCGACGCCGACATTGGCGATCACGCCGAAGCCGCAGACCACATAGAAGGTCAGCAGTCCGCGCAAGGCGGCCCAGCCGTGCAGGCGGCGGTCGCGGTAGGTCAGCCGGTTGTTGAGATAGAAATTCGTCGTCATGGCGACGAAGGTCGCCGCGGTTTGCGCGACCTGAAAGTTCATCGCGAAACCTTCGATCAGCGAAAACAGCGCCACCATGTGCACGACGACGCCGGAGGCCCCGACCATCATGAACATCAGGAAGCGCACGGACACGAGATCGCCAACCAGTTTCGACAAGATAAGCCCCAGAAAATCGAGCGCGACCAGCGTGTCGAGCTTGCTTTGACCGTGCAGCCTTTCGCGGAAGACGAAGGGCAGCTCGACGATGCGCAAGGATCCCTTCGCGCTGGCGACAATGTCCAGCAGGATCTTGAAGCCCTGCGAGGAGAGCTGCGGCGCGAGACGTTCAACCTCGGCGCGGCGGATCATGAAGAAGCCGCTCATCGGATCCGACAGATCGACATGCAGGAAGATGCGCGCCAGACGGTTGGCAAGGCCCGACCCGGATGCGCGCACCGCCGACAGGCCGTCGCCCACAGCCCCGCCTTCGACATGACGGCTGGCGACGGCGAGATCCGCACCCGGATTGCCGGCAGTGCCGTCGCCGGCGAGCTTTGCCAGCATCTTCGGCAGGAGCGTCTCGTCGTGCTGCAGGTCGGCATCCATCACGGCGACGAATTCGGCGGAAGAGGCAAGCATGCCCTCGATGCAGGCGCCCGACAGGCCGCGCCGGCCGACCCGGCGGATGACGCGGATGCGCGGATCGCTGTTCGCCAGCCGGCGCGCGACCTCGGTCGTGCCGTCGGGGGAATTGTCGTCGACGACGATGGCTTCCCAGGCGATGCCGGCAAGCGTGGCGTCGAGCCGCTCGATCAGGACGGGCAGGTTGTCGCGCTCGTTGAAGGTCGGCAGCACGACCGACAGGCGCGGTGCGCGCACGGCAGGCGCTGCGGCGCCCGGCATGCCGGAGGCGTCGCCGGCGGATGCGTCGGCGCTCGTGGATTGCGGAAGCGATACGCCGTCGACCGGCATGGGCACTCTTGAACCTCTAAGAAGGGGACGCGACGTGACGTGCGCGCAGCTCAAGTGCCGCACGGTCGCGTTTTCGCGCGGGACCATAGTCCGCCCGTCCCCGATTGCAAGCGTTCAGGCAGGCGGGCTTCGATCTCGGTTAAGCCGCAAACCCGCGTTTCGGCTGCGATCCTTGCCCGCGACCGCCGTTTCGTCTAGGAAACCGGCATCCGGCTCCGGGGTTTGTCCCCTTTGCCCCTTCCCGATTGAACGGACCTTCAAACGCCAATGGCCAAGACCAAACCGAACAAGCTCAAGGCGCGCCTGCCGCGCGGCTTCGTCGACCGCTCCGCCGCAGACATCCGCGCGACCGACGCGATGCTGGCGAAGATCCGCGGCGTCTACGAGGCCTATGGCTTCGATCCGGTGGAAACGCCGGCGTTCGAATACACCGATTGCCTCGGAAAATTCCTGCCGGACACCGACCGGCCGAATGCCGGCGTCTTTTCCGTGCAGGACGACGACGAGCAGTGGATGAGCCTGCGCTACGACCTGACCGCGCCGCTCGCCCGCCATGTGTCGGAAAACATCAACGAGATCCAGCTGCCCTTCCGCAGCTACCGCGCCGGCTGGGTGTTCCGCAATGAAAAGCCCGGACCGGGGCGCTTCCGCCAGTTCATGCAGTTCGACGCCGATACGGTCGGCGCGCCGGGCGTCCAGGCGGACGCGGAAATGTGCATGATGATGGCCGACACGATGGAAGCCCTCGGCATTCCGCGCGGCCAGTACATCATTCGCGTCAACAACCGCAAGGTGCTCGACGGCGTGATGGCGGCGATCGGCCTCGGCGATCCGGAAGACGCCGAGCGGCGGCTGACCGTGCTCCGGGCGATGGACAAATACGACAAGTTCGGCAGCGAAGGCGTGCGCCTGCTGCTGGGCGAGGGCCGCAAGGACGAGAGCGGCGACTTCACCAAGGGCGCGAACCTCTCCGCGACCGCGATCGACGCGATCATCGAGATCCTCGAAGCCTCGGCCATCGACGACCTGATCGACGACCGCAACGATCTCACCTTCAAGACGGCCGCGCTGTCCAAGCTGGCGATCAACGAGGAGTTCGAGGCAGGCTTCAGCGAGCTCAAGCTGATTTCCGACCTCGTGACCTCGGCCGGCTACAAGGCCGACCGGATTTCCGTCGACCCCTCCGTCGTCCGCGGCCTCGAGTATTACACCGGACCCGTCTATGAGGCGGAGCTTCTGTTCGACGTCACCAACGAGAAGGGCGAGGTCGTGCAGTTCGGCTCCGTCGGTGGCGGCGGGCGCTATGACGGGCTGGTCAAGCGCTTCACCGGGCGCGACGTGCCGGCGACCGGCTTTTCCATCGGCGTCTCGCGGCTGATGACGGCGCTTAAGAACCTCGGCAAGCTCAAGGACGACGCGGTGCTCGCGCCCGTCCTCGTCACCGTGATGGACGGCGATACGGAGAGCCTTGCGCGCTACCAGAAGATGACCCAGGACCTGCGATCCGCCGGCATCCGCGCCGAGATGTACCAGGGCAACTGGAAGAAGTTCGGCAACCAGCTGAAATACGCCGACCGGCGCGACTGTCCGCTCGCCATCATCCAGGGCGGCGACGAACGCGCCGAGGGCGTCGTCCAGATCAAGGACCTGATCGAGGGCAAGCGGCTTTCCGGCGAGATCGCCGACAATGTGACCTGGCGCGAAAGCCGCCCGGCGCAGATCAGCGTGCCCGAGGCCGAGCTGGTCGAGACGGTGAAGCGCATGCTCGCCGAACAGGCCGACGACCGCGCCAAGAGCGGCACGGAAGGAGCCGGCGCATGACCCTGCCCGATCCTTACGCCAGCCTGCGCGACTTGTTTCAGGCCGAAGGCTTTCCGGCCATGGAACCGGAGATCCTGCAACCCTCGCGGCTCTTCCTCGACCTGATCGGCGAGGACATTCGCGGGCGCATGTATCTCACCAGCGACCGCGCCGGGGAAGAGCTTTGCCTGCGCCCCGACTATACGATCCCGGTCTGCCGGGCGCATCTCGACGGCGGCGCGCCGGAGACGCCGGCGCGCTATTCCTATTGCGGCAAGGTGTTCCGCCAGCGCCAGGACGGCGCGGGCGAGTTCATGCAGGCGGGCGTGGAATGTCTCGGACGCGCCGACCTGGAAGCCGCCGACGCCGACACGCTGGCGCTTTCGCTCTCCGCGTTGGACACGCTCGGCGTCACCGACCCGCGCATCCACATCGGCGACGAGGCGCTGTTTCGCGCCGTGCTCGGCGGGCTGAACCTGCCGGCGGTGTGGGAGCGCCGTCTCGGCGATCTCTTCGGCGAACGCGACCGGCTGGACGCGGCGATCCGCGCCATGCGAAGCGGCGGCGCGGCGGAGCGCGACGACACGTCCTCGGCGGCGACCCTTGCCCGCGCGCTCGAGGGGCTTGCCCCCGACACGGCCCAGTCGGCGGTCGCCGAGCTTTTGCGCCTCACCGGCCTCAAGCCGATCGCCGGACGCAGCGCCAGCGACATCGCCGAGCGGTTGCTGGAACAGGCGGCCCTTGCCCGCCACGACCCCGAGACCGACCGCGCTGCCGACGTCTTGACCCGCTATCTGGCGATTGCCGGCGATCCGCGCGCCTCGGTTAAGACCATCGAGGTCTTTGCGAAGGACGTCGGCCTCGACCTGACGCAGGCGCTGGCAAGCTTCTCCGGCCGCCTCGATGCCATCGCCGCGCATGGCATTTCCGACGCGTCCCTGACGTTTGCCGCCGATTTCGGTCGCCGGCTCGACTATTACACCGGCTTCGTGTTCGAGATTCATTCCGCCTCGCGCGAGACGGCAGGCCAGATCGTCGGCGGCGGACGCTACGACAGGCTTCTGGCGCTGCTCGGCGCCACGGCTCACATTCCGGCCACCGGGTTTTCCATCTGGCTGGATCGCATTTGAGGGTGTCATGACGGCATTGACCATCGCCATTCCCTCCAAGGGGCGGCTGCAGGACAACACGCACGATTTCTTCGCCCGCGCCGGTCTGCCCGTGCGCCAGCCCGGCGGCGCGCGCAACTATCGCGGCCGGCTCGGACGCTTCGAGGCGTCGCAAGTGGAAATCGCCTTTCTCTCGGCCTCCGAGATCGCGCGGGAACTCGCCAACGGTCAGGCGCATCTGGGCGTCACCGGGCTCGATCTGGTGCATGAAACCATTGCCGACCCAGAGACCAGCGTGCACACCGTCACCCCGCTCGGTTTCGGCTTCGCCGATGTTGTGGTCGCCGTGCCGGACGCCTGGATCGACGTGTCGACCATGGCCGACCTTGCCGATGTCGCGGCGCATTTTCGCGCCCGCAAGGGTGAGCGGCTTCGGGTTGCGACCAAATATGTCACGCTGACGCGCCGCTTCTTCGCCGAGCACGGCATTTCCGACTACCGGATCGTGGAAAGCGCCGGCGCCACCGAAGGCGCGCCGGCGGCCGGAACGGCGGAACTGATCGTCGACATCACCACCACCGGCTCGACGCTCGTCGCCAACAATCTGAAGATCCTCGACGACGGCGTGATCCTGAAGAGCCAGGCCAATCTGGTCGCCTCGCTGAGCGCGGACTGGAGCACCGAGCAGCTGGGTTTTGCCCGCATCATCCTCGACCGGATCGCGGCCGAGGAGCGTGCCCGGGGGTTCCGGGAAATCCGCGCGCTGGTGGCAGCCCCCGAATTGACGGCACGCGCCGCCGGCGAGCAGTTCGGCGCGATCGCGCCCTTCGGCACCCAGGTCGGCCAGCCGCTGCTGCTGCATTGCCCGGCTGCAAGTGCCGCCGATTGCGCGACGCTGCTGCGCGACCACGGCGCGCCGCATGTCAGCGTCACCACGCTCGACTATGTGTTCGGCACCAGCAATCCGCTCTACGATCCGCTGGCGGAAAAGGTCGGCTCTTAAGTCCCTGTTTCTTCAAGGCACACGGGACGGGAGGCCCGGACAATGACCGCAGACGAAATCACCGCGCTGTCCGCGCGCGCCCTGTCGCAGGCGATCCACGCAAGGCGCGTCTCGGCGCGCGAGGTGATGCAGGCAACGCTTGCCCGCATCGCCACGCTCAATCCGACGCTCAATGCCGTCGTGTCGCTGCGCGACACGGATGCTCTGCTCGCCGAAGCCGATACGCTGGACGCCGAACTTGCCGCCGGGCATTCGCGCGGCTGGATGCACGGCATGCCGCAGGCGATCAAGGATCTCGCCATGACGGCGGGGCTGACGACCACCATGGGATCGCCCGTCTTCGCGCGTCAGGTGCCGGCGGAAGACAGCATCCATGTGGCGCGCATGCGCTCGGCCGGAGCCATCGTGATCGGCAAGACCAACGTCCCGGAATTCGGCCTCGGCTCGCATACCACCAATCCGCTGTTCGGCCCGACGCTGAACCCCTATGACACCACCCGCAGCGCCGGCGGCTCCAGCGGCGGGGCGGCGGCGGCCATCGCGGCGCGGATCTTCGCGGTTGCCGACGGCAGCGACATGATGGGCTCGCTGCGCAATCCGGCCGCCTTCAACAACGTTATCGGCATGCGCCCGAGCTACGGACGGGTGCCGTCCGGCCCCGCGCCCGAACTCTTCATGGACACGATGGCGACCGACGGGCCGATGGCCCGCGACGTCGACGATCTGGCGATGCTCCTGTCCGTGCAGGCCGGCCACGACCCGCGGGCGCCGCAATCGCTCGACGGCGACGGCAGCCTCTTTGCAGACCCGCTCACGCCGAAGGCCAAGGGCCTGCGCATCGGGTCGCTCGGCGATCTCGACGGCCACCTGCCGTTCGAGGACGGCATTCTCGACCTCGTGGGTGACGGACTGACGCGGCTCGTCGAGCTTGGCGCCCATGTAGAAGAGACCGGCCCCGGGTACGCGCCGGAGCGCATCTGGCAGTCCTGGACGGATCTGCGCAGTTGGCGCGTGGCGGCGAAACTCGGCGCGATCTACGACGACCCCGCCACCCGCGACAAGCTGAAGCCCGCCGCGATCTGGGAGATCGAACGCGGACGCGCGCTGTCGATGGCGGCCATCGAAGAGGCGAGTGCCATGCGCAGCGCCTGGTATCGCGGCGTGCTGCGGCTTTTCGAGCGCTACGACTATCTGGTCGCCCCGAGCGCGCAGGTCTATCCCTTCGACGTCACGCTGGACTGGCCGAAGGAGATCGCCGGGCGCACGATGGACACCTATCACCGCTGGATGGAGACGGTCATCGGCGTCAGCCTCTTGGGCCTTCCGGCCGTGTCCGTGCCGGCCGGCTTCAACGCCGAAGGCCTGCCAACCGGCTTCCAGATCATCGGCCGGCCGCGCGACGATCTCGGTGTCTTGCAGGTCGCAAAGGCCTATGACGAGGCGACGGGCTGGACGGCGAAGGCCCCGGCGATGGCGGTTGGCGGCACCTGAAGCACGCATAAAAAAAGGAGGCCGCTCCGGGGGAGAGCGACCTCCAAAACGGGTGGCCGATCGGGGTGGACCGCCCGAAAAGCCGGATTCGGGTGGGTGACGGCGGATCGGGAACGGCCGTCGTCCTCCGGCTTTCAGTAAACCTTACGCAAGGTGACGAGCGGTGGATCAACGCGGCCGCGTGTTTTTTCGCGGTGCCGCAACGCCTGCCCTCAGTCGCGCCTGTCGGCGTAGCGGCTTTCTTCCTCGTAATAGGCATCAAAGCCCACCGCCTTGCGCAGATCGGCGAAAGGCAGAAGGGCTGCGTCGGGGTGCCGGCCGGAGGCCATTTCGCTCAATGCCCCCTGCATCGCCTTGATCGCGGCCGAAAGCAGCGTCAGCGGATAGGCGGCCAGACGATAGCCGATGCGCTCCAGTTCGGCATGCGGCAACAGCGGCGTCGCCCCGCCTTCCACCAGATTGGCCATGTGCCAGCCCGGCACCTCGCGGCAGATCGTCTCCATCTCGCCCACATCATGCGGCGCTTCCACGAAAAGTAGATCGGCACCCGCCTCCTTGAAGGCGCGGGCGCGTTCCAGTGCCTCGTCGAGACCATGACCATGACGGGCATCGGTGCGCGCCAGGATGAGAATGTCGGAGCCTTCCTCGCGCGCATCCACCGCCGCCTTGATCCGGTCGACCGCCTCCGCGCGCGAGACCACCAGCTTGCCCTTGGTGTGGCCGCAGCGCTTGGGCGCGACTTGATCCTCGATCATCACGGCGGCAAAACCCGCCTGGGCGTAGCCCTTGACCGTGCGCTTGACGTTGAGGGCGTTGCCATAGCCGGTGTCGCCGTCGCCGATGATCAGCGCGGAGGTGGCGGCACAAACGTTGCGGCCCTGGTCGACCATCTCGCCATAGGAGATCAACCCGGTGTCCGGCGCACCGATGCGCGCGGCCGACACGGCGAAGCCTGACATGAAGGAGACGGGAAAGCCGGCATCGCCGATCAGTCTCGCGGACAGGCCGTCGAAGCAGCAGGGCATCACGGTCAGCGGGGTCGCGGCCAGATGGGCGCGCAGGCGCGCGGCGGGCGTTGTCATGGTCTTAGCCTTTCTCGGAGGAGGCGCAGGCGGTCCCGCGCCCCCGGCAGGATTACATCTTGAAGGGGATATAGAGCACCAGGTCGGTCCACCAGAAGATCAGCAGCACGCTGAACAGCATGATCAGCAGGAACGGCCAGACACCGGAGGACACCTCGCCCATGGTGGCCTTGCCGACCGCCTGGATGACATAGAGGTTGAGCCCGACCGGCGGGGTGATCAGCGCGCATTCGACCATGACGACGAAGAAGACGCCGAACCAGATCGGATCGAGGCCGAGGGCAAAGAGCGCGCCCGACAGCACCGGCACCATGATCAGCATCATCGACAGGGCCTCGAGGAAGAGGCCCATGACCAGCAGCACCAGCGCCACCAGCAGCACGAACATGCCGGCGGAGGAAATATGCTCCGACAGGAACATCGAGATGTCCTGCGGGATCCGGTAGAGCGTGATCGCCTTGCCAAAGACCTTGGCACCGGCAACGATCAGCAGGATCGCCACCGTCGTGGTCATCGCCTCGGCGACCGCGTCGCGCAGCTTCGGCCAGTCGAGGGTGCGCAGGATGAGGCCGACGACGACCAGCGCGCCGATGAAACCGACGGCCGCCGCCTCCGTCGGCGTGAACAGGCCGGTGTAAATGCCGACGATGACCAGCGCCGCCAGAACGACGGTCGGGAAGGCGCGCAATGCGGTCCGCCGGCGTTCCGCCCAGCTCGACCGCGGGCTCGGCTGGTAGTCGGAGGCAAAGCTTGCATAAAGCACCGACCACAAGATGAAGAGCGCCATCAGCAACAGCCCGGGACCGATGCCTGCCAGAAACAGCGAGATGATCGATTCCTCGGTGATCACGCCATAGACGATCATCGGGATGGAGGGCGGAATGAGAATGCCGAGCGTTCCGCCGGCCGCCAGAAGCCCGAGCACGAAACGGCGCGGATAGCCGCGCTGGGTCATCTCGGGGATCGCCACGGTGCCGATGGTGGCAGCCGTTGCGACGGAGGAGCCGGAAATCGCCGCGAAGATGCCGCAGGACAGGATGGTCGCAACCGCCAGCCCGCCGGGCCAGTGTCCGACCCAGGCCTGGACGGCGGCGAAGAGATCGCGGCCGACGCCGCCCTTCAGCAGCACGTTCGACATCAGCAGAAACAGCGGCACGGCGACCAGCACGAAACTGTCGGCGGAAGACAACAGGCCCTGCGGCACCATCAGCGGCGAGAAGCCGCCGACCGCGAGCAGGCCGAAGCCGAGGCCGGTCAGCGCGAAGGCGACCGGGATGCCGGCGAGAAGAAGCGCAAAGAGCGCCGCGAGAATGAGCAGGGATGTCATGTCGGCGGCCTCAGTGATCGACGCGCTGCGGCGCGGCGCTGTCGACGCCGTTGACGGCGACCCGCAGGGCCTCTGCGAGCGCCTGGATGCCGAGCAGCGCGAAACAGGCGGGAATGGAGGCCTGCGACCACCAGGCGGGAACATCGAGCATCGAGCCGGTGGTGCGGCCGCGCGTGAAGGAATCCATCGCGATGCCGGAGCCGTAATAGACGATGACGGCCGACAGGGCGACGATGAAGGCGAGCACGAAGAGCTCCTGCGCGCGGCGTGCGCTCGCGGACAGATTGTCGGTCAGCAGCGTGATCACGATGTGCTGACGGCGATGCAGCAGCAGCGCGGCGCCGCCGAAGGTCGCCCAGATGAGGACCATGCGCGACAGCTCCTCGGCCCAGATGGTCGGGTCGCCGAGATAGCGCATCAACACCTCGTATCCGAGCATCAGCGCAATCAGGAAGTAACCCCAGCCCGCAATCAGGCCGGCAAAGCGCGAAGCGCCGTCGATGATCCGCAACATGAGAGGGTCCATCACAGAAAAGGGCCGGAGCGATTGGACCGCTCCGGCGAGGAACTGGCCGGAACGGGCCTGCCGCTCCGGCCGGGACAGCGCCTGCGTTATTCGGCGAGCTTGCGCGCCGCGTCCAGCACCTGCTGACCGAGATCGCCGGCATCGGCCGCGAACTGGTCGTAGACCGGCTGGGCCGCCGCCTTCCAGGCCGCGACTTCCTCGTCGCTGAGCTCGTAGACGGTCATGCCGTTCTCCTTGGCCATCGCATAGGCTTCCGCCTCGATGGAGGCCATGCGGTCGCGCACGTCCTGCTCGGCCTCAAGTGCGGCCTGGGTGATCCATTCGCGGTGCTGCTCCGGCAGGCCCTGCCAGAAGTCCTCGTTGACCACCACGATGAACTCGATGTCGGCGTTGTTGGTGACGGTGATCGTGTCCATCACTTCCCACAGGCGCCGGCTCTTGACGCCGGAGACGCCGGTCATGCCGATGTCGACGGTGCCGCGCTGGTAGGCGATATACTGCTCGGAGCCGGAGATCAGCGTCGGCGCGCCGCCGGCGGCCTTGATCCATTCGCCCAGCGTCTTGCCGAAGACGCGGACCTTCTTGCCCTCGATATCGGCCGGGGTCTTCAGCGGCGTTTCCTTGGACAGCAGCACGACGCCGCCATAGGCCTGCCACCACAGCACGCGGCTGCCGGTGCCGAGGATCGCCTCGTCGAGAGGCGCGCGCACCGGGCTGCCCGGCGCAACGGCCTTGCGCACCAGTTCCTCGTTGTTCAGCAGGAAGGGCATGTAGAACAGGTCGACGGCCGGAACGTCGCCGACATAGCGGGTGAGCGACGCCACGCCCATCTCGATCGCGCCGGAGCCGACCGCCTGGGGCACTTCGCTGTCCTTGTAGAGCTGGGCGGAATCGTAGATCTCGACCGACACGTCGCCATTCGAGAGCGCTTCGACCTTCTCCTTGAAGAGCGCCACGTTCTGGCCGAGGTGGCTCTTCATCGGCAGCTGCAGCGTGATGCGGAGCGTGGTCTCTTCCGCGAGGGCCGGCGACATCACCGATGCCACGCCAAGACCCACGCCAACCGCCAAACCGGCGGCGATGCGCGCAAGTTTCATCCTAAAACCTCCCCTAGGGGCGCCTTGTTGACGGCGCCTGTTGTTCGTTCGCGAGCCCGTCCCCAACCGCGCATCCTTACGGAAGCATGCAACAAAGGACCGAATCCCATCGTCAAAATAGCCGAATAAAATTCGGGAACGCAACGTTCGGGGCGATTCATACTACAAAAGTCCGATCACCCACCGCCCGGCCGCCGGAACGCCTGCCGTTCCGCCTCCACGGTCTGGCGCATGCAGCAGCCTTCGAGGTGGTCGTTGACCAGCCCCATCGCCTGCATGAAGGCATAGACCGTTGTCGGACCGACGAAACTCCAGCCGCGTTTCTTGAGGTCCTTCGACAGGGCCTTCGACGTCGGCGTCTGCCCCAGCACCGAGAGACTGGCATGGTCGCACCGGGCCGGACGCTCAGCCGCGCCCGGCTCGTGCCGCCAGAAATAGGCCGCGAGCGAGCCGAATTCGTCGCGCAGCTCTCGGGCGCGGGCCGCATTGTTGATGGTCGACACGATCTTGCCGCGATGGCGCACAATGCCGGCATCAGCGAGCAGGCGGGCGATATCCGCCTCGCCGAATTCCGCGACCCGGTCGAAATCGAAACCGGCGAAGGCGGCGCGGAAATTCTCGCGCTTGCGCAGGATGGTCAACCACGACAGGCCCGACTGAAAGCCCTCCAGGCAGATCTTCTCGAACAACCGGCGGTCGTCGGCCATCGGCCGCCCCCACTCCGCATCGTGATAGACGAGGTAGTCCGGCTTGTTGCCATGCCACCAGCAGCGCAATTGCCCGTCCTCGCCACGCAACAACCCCTTTTCCACGTCCGCGTCGGCCATCTCGTTTCCATTCCATTGGCGGGAGACGCGGAAGACCGCACCGCGAGCGGCGTCGCAGTCTCCCACAGCAAAAGTTCCTGATTTGTTCACATTAGACTCCAATGCCCGCGCGTTCAAGCAGGGGCATTGGAGCGATGCGTCGCACGGTTGGAGCGGGGAAGCCGGTGCCTTGCGCGACGTGTCGGATACGAAAACGGCCGGTCAGGCGAAAAGGGCGTCGATATCGTCCTGGCTCGCGACGCCGGCGTCGATGTCGAGCGACGGACCGTTGAGCAGGGCCGCATCGCCCTCGCGCTCGGGCCGCATTTCCGGCTCGATCGACTTGAAGGTCTCGATGCCGCCCCAGATGTCCATCATCTTGACGATGCGGTCCTCGATAAAGCGCAAGGTGTTGATGACCTTGGTGATGCGCTGGCCGGTGAGGTCCTGGAAGTTGCAGGATTCGAAGATCTGGACGACCTTCTCCTGGATGTCGTTGGCAAGCTCCGCGTCCTGGCCCGACAGACGCGCGCTCAAGGTGTTCGCGGTCTCGTCGATGAACTCGGCCGCGGAGAGAATGCCCTCGGTCGCGCCTTCCGTGCCGGAGACGACCGCGTCGAGTTCGTTGGTGACGCGGGTCATGTCGTCGCTGTCGGACCCTGCGGTGTTGTGCAGGGTCGCGATCTCGCGCTTGGTCTTGGCGATCGCCTCATAGATGGAATCGAGTTCGGCCTTGAGCTTGAACGCTTCGCCAAGCTCGGCCTTGAAGGTCTCGAGCATCGTGTGCCCGACCTCTTCGGTGGGGCGAATCAGGGCCTTGATCGAGGCGATCTCGGCCATGATCTCCTGATGCTGCCGACCGCTGGCTCCGTCGCCGGTGCGCGAAGAATCCGACTTTTGCAATAGGCTCTCGGCTCTGAAAGCTCTTCTTGTCGCCGTCATTGTTTTGTCCGTCTCCACATCTCGGGCCGGGCGCCACCGTGCATGGAAAACCTGTATAGACGACGAGGTTTAAGGAAATGTTCCCGCCCCGCGCGATCGCGCGCGCACCGCGCCTGACGGGCTCTGCGGCCGGCCCGAACAGGCCGATCGACCACCGGCAATTTGCCGTTCCGCTCCGTCGTTCCATTTTGTATGGTCTCCGGCGACGATGGTCGTCGATCATCGCAAAACCCGGAAGCCGGAAGCCGCCAGTGCGCATCGCCCGAACCGTTTTGTCGGTCCTTATCGCCAGCCTGTTCCTGGGGCTTTCGGCGCCGCTCGCGCAGACCAAGGCGGCCCCTTACACGTTCTCGACCGAAGAACTGATCAGCGGGTTCATGAAAACGGTCTTCGGGCTGGAGTACCGCTCCTGGAGCTGGCAGCCGTATCTGGTGAAGAAATACGTCGGCCCGGTCCGCTTCTACGTCCACAACCTGGCGCGCCGGGATCGCAAGCCGGTGGCCTATCGGTTCATCGGCACGCTCGGACGCAGCGTGCGCGGCCTGGCAACGACCATCGTGGCCAGGCCCGAGGACGCCAATTTTCACATCTATATCGTCGACCGCAGCCAGTACGGAGATGTTGTGCGCGAGAGGATCTACAACGATCCGCGCGCCGATGTGCCGGGCCGCTGCCTCGTGCGGGTGGTGTCGGACAGCAGCGGCATTTCCCAGTCGGCCGCCGTTATCGTGTCGGACGAGGGCGACTTCCTGTTTCGCCGTTGCCTGGTGGAAGAGGTGCTGCAGGGCCTGGGGCCGATGAACGACGATCCCTCGCTCTCCCATTCGGTCTTCAACGACCGCTCGCGCCACAGCCGTTTCACCTCCTTCGACAAATACATCCTGAACATGCTCTATCACCGGCGCATCCGGCCGGGCATGCGTCCGGCCCAGGTGGAGCCGCTCCTGCCCTCCATCGTTCGCGAGATCCGCCCGCTGGTGAACTGAGCGCGCCCGGCCAGCCCGGCAGCGGCGGACCGGGAGGTTAACGCCGGCAGCCGGGCGATCGACCCTCTTCAGGTTTCATTGACCACGTCTGGAAACGCGGCGCTAACCACGCCGGCAGAAAGACGCCTCGAACCCCGCCCGGATTCACTTTTGCTGTTTTCGCCGGCCCTATCCTTTCGGCCACGCGTTCCGTTGCGGGAGCCTTGAGCCGAAAGGGTCAAGGGCGCCCGAGGACGGCGCGCGGCCCATGGTCCCGGCGAAGAGGTTGCGAGTACGTCGATGCACCGATCCCGAATTGTCCTGATGGCGCTGGCGCTTGCCTGCGCCCCGTTCGTCACGTCCGCTCAGGCGGACTTCCGCAGCGGCGCCGGCGCGCCGCCGCTTCTGCTTAGCCCCGATCTCACCGAGCCCTGGGTGTTGCAGCTCCAACCGCAGCGGCGCGCGATGCGCCCCGCGGTGACCAACCGCCCCCTGCCCCGCCAGCGGCAGCAGGTCCGCCCGGGCACCGTGCGGGCCTCGGCTCCGGCGGTCGCGACCCCGCGCCGCACCGCCCAGCGCGCCATCGATCCGCGGTTCCTGCCGACCACGGTTGCCTGGAACGGCAGGCAGAAGCCCGGCACGATCGTCATCGATACGGGCGCGCGCTATCTCTATCTCATCGAGAAAGGCGGTTTCGCCCGCCGCTACGGCGTTGGCGTCGGCCGACCGGGCTTTGAATGGGCCGGCACCCATACCGTGTCGCGCAAGGCCGAGTGGCCGGACTGGCGTCCGCCGGCGGAAATGCGCAAGCGCCAGCCGAATCTTCCGACCTTCATGCCCGGCGGTCCCAACAATCCGCTTGGCGCGCGCGCGCTCTATCTGGGATCCACGCTCTATCGCATCCACGGATCGAACGAGCCCTGGACGATCGGCCGCGCGGTGTCTTCGGGCTGCATCCGCATGCGCAACGAGGATGTCACGGACCTCTACAACCGTGTCCCGGTCGGCGCGAAGGTCCAGGTCATCTAGACGGGACCCGATCGTCACCGCACGGACCGGACGTTCCGGCACGCCCGCCTGCAACCTGCGCCGAAGTCGCGAGACGCGCCATGCGTCTCGCGATTTGCGCCATTGTGAAAAACCCCTATAGTTCGCGCGTGCCAAACGCGTTTGGCAATTTTGCGCCATCATCGGGGGGCTTATGGCGACGCAGGGGGCAGATCGCGATCGCATCGCGGTCGCGAAAGACATCGGGGACATGGAACCGCTGACGGCCGACGAGATTCGGGCCGCCCTTCAGCGCCTTCTGTCCGCCCCGGCGCTGGCGCGCGCGCCGAAGATCAGCCGCTTGCTGGCCTATCTCGTCGACGTCCATCTTGACGCGACACCGGATGCCCTGAGCGAGCCGGTGATCGCGGATGCGGTCTTCGACCAGAGCGACGGGTTCAATCCCCGCTCCAATCCGATCGTGCGGGTAAACGCGTCCAGGCTGCGCAATGTTCTGCGCAAGCATTTTGCCGGAGATGGCGCCGCCGAACCCGTGCATATCCATCTCGCCAGCGTCGGCTATACGCTCGAGATCCGCCGCAATATCCTGTCGTCCGCCGATGGCACCAAGAGCCCGCCGACGACGGCACCCGCGGAGCAAACGGCCTTTCCCCCAACGGTTGCTCCGGCTTCCTCGCCCGAGCAACCTGGACCGCAGGACGCCACCCCGCGGCTGGTCGCCTCTACGGCAACCTTCGGCCGTTTGAAGCAAAAGCTCTGCGCGCCCGTGTCGCTCGGAGTGGTGATCGCGCTCTTGATCGCGGTGTCCCTGTTGAACATCGCCTATACGCATCTGGTGCATACGACGATGCTGTTGCCCGACGCGCCGTCCCCCGTCGCCTCGGTCGCACCCTTGCGAAATTGAGCAGGCTCCTGCATCCTGCCGCTGCGTCATCCAAGTAAAAACACTCACTTTGCACATGGAGTCCCGCAGCCGATGCGATTTGCCCCGCTTTCGACGTTCAAAAACAGCCCGGCGCGCGTCGCGGCTGGCGCCCTCGCCTTGACCCTTGGCCTTGCCACCGTGTCGGCCGTCGCCCATCAGGGCGCAACCGGCATCGTCAAGGAGCGCATGGACACCATGTCGGAGATTGCCAAGAACATGAAGGCACTCGCCGCCATGGTGAAGTCGGACAAGGTCGATGCGGATGCCGCACGGGAGATCGGATCCCGGGTTGCCGAGCATGCCAACCTGTTTCCCTCCCAGTTTCCCGAAGGGAGCCTCTCGGAGCTGAGCGAGGCCCGCGCGGAGATCTGGGCGGATTTCGATGACTTCGAGGCCAAGTCGGAGGCCCTGGCGACTGCGGCGGTCAACCTTGCCGAGACCGACCCGGACGACCTCGACCGCAGCGCGCTTCGTCAGGCGCTCAAGGCCATGGGCCAGACCTGCAAGTCCTGCCACGAGAGCTACCGCGTCAAGAAAAACTGAGGGCTACCCGGCCGCTTCCAGCACGCGCGGCACCGTGCGCCCGGCAAGCGGCGTCTCGGCAAGGCTCGCCGGGACGGGACCGCCATACACCCAGTCGAGCAGCTCGACCGTATGCACCACGGGAAGCTCCGTGCCGCCACCGATCTGCGTCATGCAGCCGATGTTGCCGGTGGCGATCAGATCGGGCCGCGTCGCCTCGATGTTGGCGACCTTGCGGTCGCGCAGCCGGCGCGCGAGATCCGGCTGCAGGATGTTGTAGGTTCCTGCAGACCCGCAGCACAGATGCCCTTCCGGCACGTCGCGCACGGCAAAGCCCGCGGCTTTCAGCAGGTCCTTGGGTTGGCGGGTGATCTTCTGCCCGTGCTGCATCGAACAGGCCGAGTGATAGGCAACCGTGAGATCGGGCGCCGCAACCGGGTCGCCAAGCGACAGCGTCGCCAGATATTCGGTGATGTCC
This sequence comes from Paracoccaceae bacterium, assembly GCA_002709505.1. Taxonomy (GTDB): domain Bacteria; phylum Pseudomonadota; class Alphaproteobacteria; order Rhizobiales; family Stappiaceae; genus Stappia. The sequence goes on from PARB01000027.1 coordinate 42,628, forward strand.
TTGGCCAGCGCCGATACCCGCGCGGCCTTTTCGGCATAGGCAGGATCGCCGCGCAGCATGAAGCCGTAGTCCTTGACCGTGGTGCCGCAGCCAGACGCGGTGATCAGGATCGCGTCGAGGCCCTCGCCCTCGATCTCCGCCGTCCAGGCGTCGACGTTGCGCCTGGCATCGGCAAGCGCCCGCTCCTCCTTGCCCATGTGATGCACCAGCGCGCCACAGCAGCCCTCCCCCTTCGGCAGCACCACGTCAACGCCCTTGCGCGTCAGCAGCCGAATGGTCGCATCGTTGATATGCGGGGCAAGCACCGGCTGGGCGCAGCCGGACAAAAGCGCCACGCGTCCGGCGCGGGCGGGCGTTTCGGCCGCAAAGGTCGCCGGGCCTTCCATGCGCGAGCGTGCCGGTGCCCTGGCCGGCGCAAGCTCCAGCATCGCACCCATCTGCTTCAGCGGTCCGCCGGCGGCCTTCAGCGCCCCGGCGAAAGGACGGGCAAAGAAGGCCGCGACCAGCGACAGGCGGAAGCGGCCGGGCTTGGGCAGCACGAAGGCCAGAAGCTCGCGCAACGCCCGGTCCGCCAGCGGCCGGCGATAGGTCTTGTCGATATGCGCGCGCGCATGATCGACAAGATGCATGTAATGGACGCCGGACGGACAGGTCGTCATGCAGGACAGGCACGACAGGCAGCGGTCGATATGTTTCACCGTGCGCGCGTCGGCCGGCCGGTCGTTTTCCAGCATCTCCTTGATCAGGTAAATGCGGCCGCGCGGACTGTCGAGTTCATCGCCCAGAAGCGCGAAGGTGGGGCAGGTGGCCGTGCAAAAGCCGCAGTGCACGCACTTGCGCAGGATTTTCTCGGATTCCGCGACATGCGGATCGGCCAGCTGGTGAATCGAGAAATTCGTCTGCATCCGACCCGGTTCCTCTTCCATCGACGATTGCGGCGTTTGTCGAACATGAACGCCGGATTGAGATCTGCGTCACAGTGCGTTCAGGCGGCTTGCCCTAACGCTTGTTTCCAAGGCGAGGCACACACAAACGCCTTGGAGTGATTTCAATGCATACGACCCGGACGATCCTGATCGCATCCCCGCTTGTCGTTTCGCTCGTTTCCGCGGCTTCGGCCAAGGACTGGATCGAAACCGTGAGCCTCACGAAAGACGGCATCGATGCCGTCCCCATCGAAGTCTCGGCCGATGCCGGCGGCTATACCAAGATCAAGAGTTCCGGCCACCGGTTCCTGCTGAAGCTGCATGCGCGCGCCACCAGCGGCGAGCGCATCGTCGCCATGAAGCTCGGCGCCTTCAAGGGCGTCCTCTACTTCGAGGGCGACGGCGGCCTGTGGAGTCAGTCCTTCGCCAACCGCGATGTCGGTTCGGGCACCCGGCGCACCGTTACCCTCAACGTCAGTCCTGTCGTGCCGACCGCCAAGATCACCTGGCAGGGGCCGTCGCCGAAACAGGCCTGCGCCGCCAATATGGCGCAACGGATGGCCGGCGGCCTGAGCAAGTCCGCCGTGCTCGCCAAGACCTGGAGCGTCAGCGCCCGCGCCTATTTCGAGCTCGACGCGGTCGCCGCCCGCAAGAACAAGGCCGCCAACAACACATGGTCGATCAAGAACACGACCAACCAGCGCGACGGCATGACCTATCAGGTGCCGGTCCAATGCAACGCCGGGCTCAAGAGAAAGACCTCCTGAACCTGAACCGGAGCCGGAACGGGTCCGCGCCGCCGCGGCGCGGACCGTCTCGAACCAGGCATCGCGCAGCGTCGGGGCTGCGCGCCCGCCGGAAGCCGTCGATCCCCTCATCTTCTCACGACCCCATCCGTCCGGGGTTGAGCACGCCGTGCGGATCGAACTGCGCCTTGATCCGCGCGGACAAGGCGGCAAGCGCCTCAGGCTGCGGCTGGAACACCGCAACGGCGGTGCGGAGGGGCGCCGGCGCGCGCACCAGCATGGCATGCCCGCCGCCGACACCGGCCACGGCCGCGCGCACGGCATCCGCCTGCGGATCCGGTCCCGACACCGCCAGCCAGACCAGACCGCCCGACCAGTCGCAATAGGCCCGGCAGGCAAACGCCGCCTGCACCCGCGCGATGAAATCGGCTCCGGCTGTCGGCGCCACGGAAATCCGCCACACAAGCTCGTCGGTTCCCGCAAACGCCCGGCAATCGCGCACGTCGCGCCAGAGTGCGCGCGAGGCCTCCGCCTCGAGCCGCGAGACCGTCCCGCCGCCCTGAAGCAAGGCCTTGAGCGCGGCAAAGCGATAGTCGACGGAGGAGGCAAAGCCCTCCAGGCGCAGAAGCGTCGCCGCCCCGCTCAGCGCGTGGCCGTGCGCTGACAGCACGGCGGCGATCTCCGGCGGAAGATGCGCCGCGGCCGAAACCTCGGCGGACGATCCCATTGCCGCGGTCATCGCCTGCGTCGCCTCGCGCGCGTTCAACCCCGAAATGACGAAGGTCGCCTCCGTCTCCGCCCTTGGCTGCACCTTCAGCGTGATCCGGGTCGCGACCGCAAGCGTCCCCCAGGAGCCGGTCAGCGTGCGCGGCAGGTCGTAGCCGGTCACATTCTTCACGACGCGGCCGCCGGATTTGAAGATCTCGCCCCGGCCCGACACCGCTTCCATGCCGAGGATATGGTCGCGCGCGGCGCCGAATTTCAGGCGCTTGGAGCCGGCGAGATTGGCGCCGATCATTCCGCCCACTGTTCCCGCGCCCGGCGCCTGGCCGAGCAGCGCTCCGTAATCGATCGGGTCGAAGGCGAGCTCCTGACTGTGCGCGTCAAGCGCGGCCTCAATTTCGGCAAGCGGCGTTCCGGCAAGCGCGGAAATCACCAGCTCGGCCGGCTCGTAGAGCATGATGCCGGAGAGCGCGGAGAGATCCAGCGCATGGGCCGCCTGAACCGGTCGCCCGAGCGCACGCTTCGAGCCGGTTCCGAGAACCTCCAGCGGCTGCTCCTCGGCTGCCGCCCATTGCACGGCTTCGCGAACCTCGTCCGCGCTGCGCGGTGACAGTGTATCTGACATCGACTGAGCCTTCAGAACCTGGGAATGTCGGGAAACGGCAACTGCCCCTTGTGCACATGCATGCGGCCGAGCTCGGCGCAGCGGTGCAGCACGGGAAACACCTTCCCGGGATTGAGCAACTGCTTGGGATCGAAAGCGCATTTGACGCGCTGCTGCTGCTTCAGATCGTCCTCGGTGAACATCTCCGGCATCAGGTCGCGCTTTTCGATGCCGACGCCATGCTCGCCGGTGAGCACACCGTCAAACTCCACGCACAGCTTGAGGATATCGGCCCCGAAGGCCTCGGCCGCCTCAAGCTGCCCCGGCTGATTGGCATCATAGAGAATGAGCGGATGCAGGTTGCCGTCGCCGGCATGGAAGACGTTGGCGCAGCGCAGCCCGTGTGTCTCGCCAAGCGCACGCATGCGCGTCAGCACTTCCGGCAGGGCCTTGCGCGGGATGGTGCCGTCCATGCACAGGTAGTCGGGCGAGATCCGCCCGACAGCCGGAAAGGCCGCCTTGCGTCCCGCCCAGAAGGTGTTGCGCTCCTCCTCGCTGGTGGAGACGCGCAGCGAACTGGCCTTGTTGCGCAGGGCGATCGTCTCGATCTCGCCGAGCAGGTAATCGACCTCGGCTTCCGGGCCGTCGAGTTCGACGATCAGCAGCGCGCCGGCGTCGCGTGGATAGCCGGCGTTGACGAAGTCCTCCGCCGCGTTGATCGCCAGTTCGTCCATCATCTCCATGCCGCCGGGGATGATGCCCGCGCCGATGATGTCGGCGACGCATTGGCCGCCGTCCTCACTGGTGGGAAAGCCGATCAGCGCCGCGCGCGCCGTCTCCGGCTTTTGCAGGATGCGCACGGTCACTTCCGTCACCACGCCCAGAAGCCCTTCCGAGCCGGTCATCAGCGCGAGAATGTCATAGCCCTCGGCGTCGAGATGCTTGCCGCCGAGGCGGATCACCTCGCCGGTGACCAGCACCATTTCCAGCCCCAGCACGTTGTTTGTAGTCAGGCCGTATTTGAGGCAATGCACGCCGCCGGAGTTTTCCGCGATGTTGCCGCCGATGGAACAGGCGATCTGCGAGGAGGGATCCGGCGCGTAATAGAAGCCGAGATGCTCCACCGCGCGGGTAATGCCGAGGTTGGTGACGCCGGGCTGGACAACGGCCGCACGGTTCGCCGGGTCGATGTCCAGAACCTGGTTGAACTTCATCATCGACAGCAGCACGCCGTCGCCGACCGGAAGCGCCCCGCCGGACAGCGACGTACCCGCCCCGCGCGGGACGACCTTGACGTTGTTCTCGTGGCAATAGCGCAAGACCGCGGAGACCTGCTCGACCGTCTCGGGCAGCACGACGACCAGCGGAAGCTGCCGGTAGGCCGTCAGGGCGTCGCTTTCATACGCGCGCATCTCGACGGCGGCGTCGATGACCCCCTCCCCGGGGACCAGCCGCTTGAGCGCTGCAACGATCTCCCCGCGGCGCGCCAAGACCTCGTCGTCGGGCCGGGGCATGACTATCCCGCTCATCGAGCGATCCTCCCTGATTCATTTTTGCTGTGACGAAAACAAATCCGCCCGCTTTTTGTGCGCGTACACACCCAATAGAGCACAGTATGGGCCATTTCCGGGCTTCGTCGAGCGCGTGTGCGACTGCGACCTTGGCAGACCGGGCGTTGTCCATAAATCGTTGAAGCCAGAGAAAAACAAATTCCGGTGCGTTGAAAATGAGCAGTTTTCCCGACATGGAAATCTTCGCGCGCGTGGTGGGAGCCGGGAGCATGTCCGCGGCCGGCCGGGAAATGGGCCTTTCGCCCGCGGTCGTCTCGAAACGCCTCCGGCGGCTGGAAGACCGTCTCGGCACACGGCTTCTCCAACGCACCACCCGCCAGCTCGCCCTCACGGAAGCCGGACAGGGATATTACAAGCGCGTCGTCGCGATCCTCGCCTCGGTCGAAGAGGCGGAAGCCTTCGTCACCCGCCGGTCGGCGATCGCGCGCGGCACGCTGAAGGTGAGCGCACCGACCTCCTTCGGGCGCATGCATATCGCGCCGCATCTGGCGGCCTTTCTCGCCGACAACCCCGACCTTTCCGTCAATCTCGACCTGTCCGACGAACTCATCGACATCGTCGGCGAGGGCTACGACCTGGCGATCCGCATCGCCGAGCTGGAAGACAGCAGCCTGGTGGCGCGCCGCCTGGCGCCGGTTCACCGCATCCTGTGCGCCGCGCCGGAGTATCTGAAGCGCGCCGGCGCTCCCGTCTCGGTGGAAGACCTCCAGGCCAACCACGCCTGCCTCGCGACGACGCAGCAGGACGTCTGGCGCCTGTCGGGTCCGCAGGGCACGGAGATGCTGCGCACCGGCGGGCCGATCCGCACGAACTCGAGCGAGGTCGTGCGCGAGGCGCTTCTGGCCGGGCTCGGCGTGGCGCTGCGCTCCACCTGGGACATCGGCCCGGAACTTCGGGAAGGCAAGCTGCGCATCGTCCTGCCGCACTACCGCGCCTCGAAGAACGTCGGCCTGCACGCGGTTTATCCGAGCCGGCGCTTTCTGCCCGCCAAGGTGCGGGTGTTCATCGACTTTCTCGCCAAACTCTATGGGCCGGCTCCCTATTGGGACCAGGGGCTGGACGATTGGCTGACCCTGCCGGAGGCTGAGGCGGCTGCCGCGGAATGACCGTTTGCCAGCCGCATTGTGGCGGGAATCCAATGCGACAAAATGCCCGTCAGGGGTGACGTCGCGAAAGATCGTGTTAGTGTTCGCCCGTACAGGAGTCAGGAATTCGGGCACGATCGGTCCCACCTGTAGCAAACGAGAATCTCGGGAGAGAAACGTATGAAACGTCTTATGTTGCTTGCTGGCGCCGCCGTCATGGCCATGTCCGCGAACGCCTACGCCCAGGAAGGCGATGCCGCCGCCGGTGAAAAAGTGTTCCGCAAGTGCCAGGCCTGTCACGCCGTTGGCGAAGACGCCCGCAACAAGGTTGGCCCGCAGTTGAACGGCGTGGTCGGCCGCATGGCCGCCGGCGTCGAGGACTACAAATACTCCAAGGCCGCGGAAGAGCATGCCGAAACCACCGGCGAGTGGGACGCAGACGAGCTGTTCGCCTATCTCGAAGACCCGAGCAAGTTCCTCGGCGGCCGGTCGAAGATGGCCTTCAAGCTGCGCAAGGAAGAAGATCGGCGCGACGTGATTGCCTATCTGGCGCAGTTCAATGCCGACGGCAGCATGAAGTGACGCAGACCGCCCGAGGCGGTCGCATCTGACGATTTCGAGGCCGGGCATCGCTCCGGCCTCTTTTCGTATCCGGCTCCATCCCGCAGTCGGCGCACCGCCGCCGCACCGCGAGGCCGGCGTCTGGCCGGGCCCATGCTCTGCCAAAGCCTTACTCATCCCCCTCGCGCTCGTCATGATGGCGGCGGATGCGGCGAACGACCACGAAGACGGTGATGAGCACAACGGGAACCGCGATCCCCGTCATGACCCCTTGCGACGGCAGGACCGCGCCGAGACGGCTGCCGGCCAGCGCCTTGGCCAGATAGGCGAACAGGCCGACGACATAATAGCTCACAGCCGCGACCGACAGGCCCTCGACGGTCTGTTGCAGGCGCAGCTGCAGCCGGGCGCGGCGGTTCATCGCCGCCAGCTGGCCACGATTTTGTTCCTGAAGCTCGACATCGACACGGGTGCGCAACAGCGTCGCCGCGCGCGCCAGCTTGCGCGACAGGTTGGCCTGGCGGGTTTCCAGCGTCTCGCAGGTGCGCATGGCCGGCGCCAGCCGCCGGGTGAGAAACTGCGTGAAGGTGAAATGCCCGTCGCGCGGCTGTTCGCCCAGCGCCTCGAGGCGCTGCTTCACGATCAGATAATAGGCGCGACTGGCGCCGAGGCGATAGGCGCTGGCGGCAGCACCGGCTTCCAGATCCGCTGCCAGCCGCGTCAGTTCGTCGAGCAGCAGCCGGTTCGCCTCCAGCCCCTCGCTGGCGCGCATGCGTTCGGCGATGCCAAGCAGCCCGGTCTCGATGATCGACACTTTCGGCGCCTGGCGGTTGGCCTCGGTCAGGCCCATCATGGCGAAGGTGCGATAGGTCTCCAGTTCCAGGAGACGCTGGGTCAGCGCGCCCGCCTGCACCTGGTTGAGCGTCCGGTCGCCGATCAGGATGCGGGTCAGCCCGTCACGGTCCTGGCGGAAGTCGGTGGCGATGATCGCCGCCTTCTGGTCGACATCCGACACCGACAGGCTGGTCTGGTCGAAACGGTCGAACTGGCGCTGGAAGGCGGAGCTGTCGGCCGGCAGGAAGTCGCACCGCACGGCGACCATCAGCGGTCCGGGCGCGCGAAAGCGCGCACCGAAGGGATGATCGGGCGGGGGCGCGGCCGGATCGTCCTCCGGGCCGGCCGGGCCGTCCCAGGTGTAGGTGATGAACTCGCCGTGCCGCTCGCGGCGCAACACGCTCTCGCCGATGCGCACCAGATGATGGCGCGACGCCTTGCCCGGTCCCTGCTCGCCCACCGACTGGCAATAGCGGCCGAACCAGTCCCGGTCCGCCTCCGCCGCCGTTTCGTCGGCGATGAAGCCGTAGCGCAGGAACACCCGCGGTCCCGACAGGGGATGGAACGGGCGGGCGTGCACCTCGCCGATGACCAGGGCCCTTGCCGGATGCGCCTCGAAGGCGGGAAGCCCGCTGCCCCGCGTGCCGTTGTCGTCCGTCTCTGACATCGATGCCGCCCATCTTCTTTGACGGCGGCCGGACACCTCCGGCCGCTTCCAGTTTCACGGCATTACGTCACGCGCGCTTTCTCAAAGCAATGCGTTGGGAAGCCACAGGACGATCCCCGGGAACAGGATGCAAAGACCCAGCCCGATGAGCTGCAACAGGACGAAGGGAATGATGCCCTTGTAGATCTGCTGGATGTTCACCTCCGGCGGCGCCACGCCCTTCATGTAGAACAGCGCGAAGCCGAACGGCGGCGTCAGGAAGGAGGTCTGCAGGTTGGTCGAGACCAGGATGGTGAACCATATCAGCGCCACCTCGCCCACTCCATCGAAGCCGGCCAGATGCATGCCGAAGTCGAGCTTGGCGACGATCGGCCCGAACACGGGCAGCACGATGAGGGTGATCTCGACCCAGTCGAAGAAGAAGCCGAGGAAGAAGATCATGCCCATCAGCACGAAGAGGATCCCCCACGGACCGACGCCGGCCCAGGCGATGAACTCGTCGATCAGCACCTCGCCGCCGAGCCAGCGGAACACCAGCGAAAAGCAGGTCGCGCCGAGGAAAATGCCGAAGAGCATCGCCGTCGTCAGGGCCGACCGATGGCAGACATCGCGCAGGACGCCGAAGGCGAGCTTGCGATTGAGCAGCGCGAGCAGCGTCGCCCCGACCGCGCCGACACCGGCGGCTTCCGTCGGCGTCGCGAGGCCGGCGAAGATCGAGCCAAGCACGATGACGATCAGGAACACCGGCGGCACGAAGCTCTTCAGGATCATGATCCAGAATTCCGACCGCGTCGTCGGACCGATGTCGTCGGGCAACGGCGGCGCGAGCTGCGGCTTGAAGTGGCACAGCACCAGGATATAGACCGCGTAGAGCGCCGCCAGCAGGAGGCCCGGGACGATGGCGGCGACAAACACCGTGCCGACCGGGATCGACATCAGGTCCGACATGATCACCAGCATGATCGATGGCGGGATCAGGATGCCAAGCGTGCCCGAGGACGCAATGGTGCCGGTCGCCAGCGGGATGTTGTAGTTGCGCTCCATCATCACGGGAAGCGCCAGCAGCGTCATCATCACCACGGAGGCGCCGATGATGCCGGTGGTGGCGGCCATGATGGTGCCCATCAGCGTGACGGAGAGCGCAAGCCCGCCCGGGACCCGGCGCGTCAGCACCTGCAGGCAGTTGAGCAGGTCCTTTGCGACCCCGGATTTCTCCAGCATCGTTCCCATGAAGATGAACATCGGGATCGCGACGAGGACCGGGTTTTCCATCGTCGAGCCGAAAATGCGGTTCGGGATGATGACGAGCCGGGCGACGTTGAAGGCGCCAAGCTCCTGCGCGAGAAAGGCGAAGCCGAGGCCGATGCCGCCCAGAATAAAGGCGACCGGAAAGCCGGTGAAGAGCAACAGTCCCAGTGCCAGGAACATGAAGACCGGCAGAAGTTCCACAAATGTCATGGTGTGTTTTCCCCGATCAATCCGTTATCGGGCCCTTGACGGCCACGTCTTCCGGCAGATCCGCATGATGGGTGCCGGCATAGTCGCCGGCGCGTTCGTTGAGATAGGTCGGGCCGAACAGATAGACGACGCAGCGGAACGCGGCCGACAGCCCGGCCGTGAACAGCAACGCGAAGCCGAGCGGCAGCATCGCCTTGATGATCCAGCGATGGCTGAGACCGGTCTGGGCGGCGGAGACCTCGTCGATCTTGTAGGAGTTGTTGGCGAAGACCCAGCCGAATTCGACGATCAGGTAGCAATAGGTCAGCAGGAAGAAGACGATGCCGATCAGCTCCATCCACACCCGGGAGCGCTGCGCCATGCGGTCGCGCACCAGTTCGATGCGCACATGGGCGTCGTAGCGGTAGGCGAAGCCGAGGCACAGGAGGAACAGGACCGAATGCAGGTGCCATTCCAGTTCCTGCAGCTTGGTGCTGTCGAAATAGAAGGCGGAATCGATGATATTGTTGTCGAAATCCAGCATCTTGCGCTGGCTGACGTCGTAGAAGATCACGATCATAGTCGGAATGAAGAGCCAGGATGCCAGCTTGCCGGCGCCGACGACGACCTTGTCGAAATCATCCGACGCACCCAGCATCGTCTCGTAGGATTGCGGCGCATGGCGGCGCAGCATGACGAGGGTCAAAGCCAGCACGACAAGCGATCCGACGAAGCCCGACATGCCGTCGTAGAATTTGAAGAAGCGCTTCGGATTGACGTCCAGCATCTGCAGCACGGCGGTAAACCCGTCGGGTGCGATCGCGAAGGCGAACACCGTGAACACCATGCCGGCAATCGCAACCGACAACCGCGCGCGGGCCAGGCCGCCAATCACGCAGAGCGCGAAGCCGGCAATGCACAGCACATAGGCCGGCACACCGACGCCCACCAGCGCAAGCGCCGCAAGCGCAATACCGATCAAACAGAGCAGCGTTGACATGAAAGGTTCTTCTCCCGGACCGAGACACACGGACCCGCGTGACCCGGCGGGACCGTCTGGACGAGGGCATTGTGGGCGACCGCCTCCGGAGCGAGGACGGCGGACCTGCGGCCACCGGGCATGACGACCCGGAGGCCCAAGCGACGCGGACCGGTGCCATTTCCGCAAAAAGCCTGCGCTGGCTGGAAACGACGCGGGGGTCCGGAGCCTGCGGCCGGTGCGGCGGCAGCACGCCCCCCGATCCCCGAAGGACCGGGAGGCGTGTCCGCATCTTGCCGCAACCGGTCTTTCAGCCGCCGCTTACTTCAGATAGCCGAGCTCCGACCATCCCTCGTACTGGGCGCGGAATTCGGTCAGCGATTCCCAAACCTTGGCGAAGTTCGGGTTGGCTGCCTTCTCTTCCTCGACCACTTCGAGCCAGGCGCCGCGCAGCGTGTCCAGGATCGCCGGATCCCACTGCGTGATGTTGACGCCCTTCTCCTTCAGCTCCGCGATCGCGGCCGGCTGGATCGCCTCGCCTTCGGCAATGCCGTAGGTGATGTTGGCGTCGCACACGGTCTCGAACACGGCCTTGGTCTGGTCGTCGAGCGCGTCCCACTCGTCCTTGTTGAGCATCAGTTCGAAAATCGTCGACTGCTGGTGCCAGCCCGGGAAGTAGTAGTATTTGGCGACCTGGTAGAAGCCGAGCTTGAGGTCGATCGCCGGCATCGAGAATTCCGTCGCGTCGATCGTTCCGAGCTCGAGGGCCGGGAAGATGTCACCGCCGGCCAGCAGCTGCGTCGACACGCCGAGCTTCTGCATGACCTTGGCGCCAAGGCCGAAGAAACGCATCTTCAGCCCCTTGAGATCATCAACGGAATTGATCTCGTTGCGGAACCAGCCGGATGCTTCCGGCGCGATCACGCCGCAGGCCAGCGACTTGATGCCATAGGCGCCATAGACCTCGTCAAGAAGGTCCTGACCGCCGCCGAACTTCATCCATGCGATATATTCCGATGCGCGCGGACCGAAGGGAACGGCCGCGAAGAGCGCGAGCGCCGTGTCCTTGCCGGTCCAGTAGCCCGGCGTCGACCAGCCGGCCTGCACCGCGCCGGAGGCGACCGCGTCGAAGGTCTCAAGCGCCGGGACGATCGCGCCCGGCTCCTGGAATTTCAGATTGATCGACCCGCCGGATACCGCCGTCAGGCGCTCCGACAAGACCTTGCCGAGCGTGCCGAGCTGCGTGAGCGAGCCCGGATAGGTCGACTGCATGTCCCAATTGATCTCGTCCAGCGCCATGGCGGGCGCCACCGTGGCAAGGGACGCCGTTACGGCAATCGCTGATAAAATCTTCTTCACTGCACCTGTCCTCCCATCGAAAAGGCTTGCCGGAAAGAGTCCTCCGACAGTTCCCCGACGTGATGCCTTTGCATCTCACGCCTGAAGCGGAACGATGTCTTCCCCTCGACTGCCATGGACCCCTGCCGACACACGAATTTGTCGGTGACGCCGTCTGAATGCAACCGAAGGACCCGGCCTCCCAACCGAGACAACCGCTCCGGGTTAATTGGATAACAATATTGACCACTCAACGCAACACGGAATAGATTGCCGGAAAGAAGACTGGCGCGAAGCATTTTATGTTGCGTCGCAATAATTACTTGCACGCACCGCAATATAATCGAACGGAAACATGGTATTCCAGAAGATCCAGCACAATCGCACGGCGGATGCGGTTGTCGATCAGGTTGAAGAGCTTATCCTGCAGGGAGTCCTTCGGCCGGGCGACCGCCTGCCGTCCGAGCGTGACCTTGCGAAGAAGGTGGATGTCTCGCGCCCGATCCTGCGCGACGCGCTCAAGACGCTGGAGGAACGCGGCCTGCTGGCGACGCGTCACGGCGGCGGCACCTTTGTCGCGGATGTGATCGGGACGGTCTTCTCCGATGCCGTGGTCGAGCTTGTGCGCCGTCACCCGCCGGCGATCGCCGACTATCTGGAGTACCGCCGCGAGATCGAGCGGACGACGGCGCGCTTTGCGGCCATGCGCGCGACCGAGGCCGACCGGGAGATCATCACCCGCATCTTCCGCGCCATGGAAGAAGCGCATGAGAAGGCCGATTTTGCCGAGGAAGCCGAGCTCGACGTCGAGTTTCACTCGGCCATCGGCGAAAGCGCGCACAACATCGTCCTGCTGCACACATTGCGCTCCTGCTACCGGTTGCTGGCCGACGGCGTCTTTTACAATCGGGCGCAACTCTACCGCAATCCCGGCTCGCGCGAGCAGTTGCTGTGCCAGCACCGCGCCATCTACACTGCGGTGATGGACGGCGACCCGGATGCGGCCACAAAGGCTGCCACCGCGCATATAGACTACGTCGAGCAGGTGGTGCATGAAGTCGCGCGCACCGGCAACTGGAAAAGGTCGGTCTGCTAATGAAGGCAGACGCTTATCCGGGCGAGCTTTCCGGTGGACAACAGCAACGGGTTGCGATTGCCCGGGCGCTGGCAATGGAGCCGAAGGTCATGCTGTTCGATGAG
>PARB01000028.1 GCA_002709505.1 Paracoccaceae bacterium
TCGGCTCGCGCGCCGAACAGCGTCTTGGCAACCGCATCGGGGCGGATGGTGCCGAGGGACGGCACAAGCGCCAGCGGCGCGTTCGCCTCTTCGGCCAAAGCGCGGCGGTTGTCGGGCGCGGGCACGGGAAGCGGCGCGGAGGCGGTGACGACGGGGGTTTCCGGCAGCGCCACCGCAACGGTGGAGACGATACGGCCGATGTCGAGCGGCGGCTTGTCCTTCGGGCGCGGCGCGTCCTCGGCAACGGCGGCGGACGGCATCTGCACGGCGAGCAGGCCGGCAAGTGCCGCCGCACGCCATGCGCACCCGAAGAGCGCAGGGAGGCCGAAGCCGGGCTGGCCGAATGCGCGAGCGCGGACGCCCCCGCCTGGACCGAGACGACCGTATGACATTGTTCCTGCCATGCCTGTCACTCCCCGAAAAATCGCCCGGACCGCAAGTCGCGGCCCGCACGCCAGTGTCGCCGGCGAAGCGTTTACGTCCGGTTAACCATAAACGCCTTGTTAACCATGGCCGCCCCTCAGTCCGCGCGCTCGCTCATGCCCTCGGCCAGCCGGTCGAGCGCGATGGTGTTGTCGCGGATGATCCGGTCGGCGGCGCCGTTCAGCTCGATGATGTTGCCCGGCCGCGTGTTGTCGAGGTCGTCGGCGCCTTGCGGCAGCGTGCCGTCGAGGCGCAGGATGCTTGCAACACCGGCCTCCGCCAGCACCCGCTCAGCCGCATAGGCGGTCGTGACCGACTGGCCGTGCCGGCCCATGGTGACGAGCGGCACGCCGTTTTTCGCGGCCAGCCAGCCAAGCGGACCCCAGGCGGCGGCCTGGGGATAGGTGAAGCGCGGCGCAAGCTCGCCACCCGTGCCGAGCGAGACGATCACCATGTCCTTCGGTTCCCAGCCGAGCTTGCGCCCTTCCAGATAGGCCGCCATGACGGGATTGTTCATGTAGAGGCCGCCGTCGACGAGCACGCGCTCGCCGCCCTCGCCGCCGATGCGCTCCGCCTTCACCGGTTCAAACAGCGTCGGCGTCGCCATGGCGGCGCGCACCGCCTGCCAGATGTAGAAATCCTCCGGCCGCTCGCCATCACTCTCGCGGCCGTTGCTCATGATCACCGGGCGGCGCGCCTCGATGTCATAGGCCGGCAGCACCAGCCGGGTCAGCGCCGAGGCGATGGAGGTCCAGCCGAAGCGGTCCTTCAGGAGCCGCTCCAGCGGGCGCGGGTCGTAGCGCTCGTCGAAGGGGGCGGAGGGGTTGGCGACCAGCCGCTCCAGCAGGCCGCGCCGGCGGAACACCTCGCGCGCCTCCACCTCGAAGAAGCGCCGCAAGTCCTCGATGGTGGCCGCCGGCGCGCCGCTGCGGTCGTCGGGTTTCGGCGCGGCCACGCCGGCGGCGATCAGTCCGCCGGTCGAAACGCCGGCAACCAGATCGAAATAGCGGTTGAGCGGCGCGGTCTTGCCATGGGTGCGCAGGCGCGCCTCCAGCGTCTCCAGGATGCGCAAGGGGATCAGCCCCCGAATGCCGCCGCCGTCGATCGCCAGAATGAAATGCTTGCGCCGTGCCATGGAAACCTCGCGTTGCCGGACCGGGCGCGGGGACTGCGCCGGTCTGTGATCTTGCCGCGCCAAGCCTTGGCAGGAAATACGACGAAGCGATGACCCGCCCGTCAAAAATCCCGCCGCTGGAGCGTTTCAGCCGGCCTCAGCTTCCAGTGCCTCGGCCTGCCGGTCAATGGCGGCAATCAGACGCGCGATATCGGCCGGGCGCGACAGTCGGTGATCGCCGTCCTTGATGAGCGTCAGCACGACGTCGTCGAGCGCCAGGCAATCGACCAGCCGCAGGGCATGGCGCCAGGGCACGGCATCGTCGCGCTGACCCTGCAGGATGGTGACCGGGCAGCCGGTCTCGATCGGACCGCCGAGCAGCAGGTTGTCGCGGCCGTCCTCGATCAGCGCGCGGGTGATCACATAGGGGCTGTCGTCATATTCCGAAGGCCGCTCGAAACGGCCCTCGCGCAGGATCGTGTCGCGGATCTCGTCGGTGAACTCATGCTTCCACATCAGTTCCTCGGTGAAATCGGGCGCCGGCGCGATCAGCACCATGCCGGCGAGATCCGTGCGGGCGCGCAACGCCTTCGCTAGCAGAAGCGCGATCCAGCCGCCCATGGAGGAGCCGACGACGATGGTGGGTTCGCGGCAGAAGGCTTCAAAGACGGCGACCGCCTCCTCCGTCCATCTGGAGATCGTGCCGTCCTCGAAATCGCCGCCCGAAAGGCCGTGACCGGAATAATCGAGCCGCGTTACCGCCCGGCCGGTCGTGCGGGCAAAGGCTGCGATCTCTTCCGCCTTGGTGCCGGCCATGTCCGACTTGAAGCCCGACAGCCACAGGATGCCGCAGCGCCCCGGCGCGCCGTCTTCGCGCAGCACGGCGATCTCGCGCGCCGCCTCTCCGGTTCCCACCGTGATCCGCTGTGCCTGATCCTGCTGCGTCATATGCTGCCTCCGCTTGCCGATGTCCCGACCGATGTGGCACACAGCACGGGCTTTGAGAAGGTGCCCGCCCGCCGCACCGGTCGAAAACCGGACCGCGAGCCGCCCCCGCCCGACAGGATCCGCCGTGACACGCCACACCGTCTTGCAGGTTATCCCGGAACTCCAGACCGGCGGTGCGGAACGCACCACGGTGGATATCGCCGCGGCCCTTGTCGCCGCCGGGCACCGCGCGCTGGTCGCCTCCGCCGGCGGACGGCTGGTGACGGAGCTGGAGGCCGTCGGCGCCCGGCACATTCGGTTGCCGCTTTCCGCCAAGTCCCCGGTCGCCATGTGGCGCAACATGCGCGCGCTGAAGCGGCTGATCCTGAGCGAGGGCATCGACCTGGTGCACGCGCGCTCGCGGGCGCCGGCATGGTCGGCGCTTTGGGCGGCAAGCGCCTGCGACGTGCCCTTCGTCACCACCTATCACGGCATCTACGGCCAGAAGAACGCGGCGAAGGCCTTCTACAATTCGGTGATGGCGCGCGGCGACGCGGTGATCGCCAATTCGCGCTACACGGCGGAGCTGATCGCCCGGCGGCACCCTTTCGCAAGGGACCGCATCACGGTGATCCCGCGCGGCTCCGATCTTGCGGCTCTTGCCCCGGACGCGGTGACGGCGGAGCGCCGGCAGGCGCTGGCCACGCGCTGGGGCCTGCCAAGCGACGCGCCGGTGATCCTCAACCTCGCCCGGCTGACCAACTGGAAGGGCCAGACGGTGCTGGTGGAAGCGCTTGCCCGCCTTGCCGCAACCTCCGACCGTCCCTGGACGGCCGTCCTCGCCGGCGACGACCAGGGCCGTGGCGACTATAGGGAGAAGCTCCAAGCGCAGATCGGCGATACCGGGCTTGAGGGGCGCGTGCGTATCGTCGGCCATTGCGACGACGTGCCGGCCGCCCTTGCGCTTGCCGATCTTGCGGTCGTCGCCTCGATCGAGCCGGAGGCCTTCGGCCGCGCCGCCGTGGAGGCGCAGGCCGCCCGCGTTCCGGTGATCGCGACAGATCTGGGCGCCGCGCCCGAGACCGTGCTCGCCCCGCCGGATGTGGCGGAAGACGAACGCACCGGCTGGCGCGTTCCGCCGGGCGATCCGCAAGCCATGGCGACCGCCATCGCCACGGCGCTTGCGCTCGACGATACCGCTCGCAAAACGCTGACGCAGCGCGCGGCCCGTCATGTCACGGAGCTCTATTCGCTCGAGGCGATGTGCGCGCGCACGCTCGCGGTCTACGACAGGCTGCTCGCCGAGGTCTGACCGCAAAAACGCGGGCCGTTTCCGGCCCGCGTCTTCTCGTTTCGGTGCCTTGGTCTGGCGGCCTCAGGCCGCGCGGATCGTCTGCAGGAAGCGCTCGACCTCGGCGCGCATCTGTTCGGACTGCGTCATCAGGTTCTGCGCCGAGACCTTGACGGTTTCCGCCGAGGCGCGGGTTTCCTTGGAGGCGGCGCTGACGCCGACGATGTCGGTGGAAACGCTGCGGCTGCCCGATGCCGCCTCGCCGACATTGCGCGACACTTCCTGGGTGGTTGCCCCCTGCTCTTCCATCGCAGCCGCGATGGCGGCGGAGATGCCGGCGAGATCCGCCATGATCTTGCCGACGCCGTCGATGGAGCCGACCGCCTCGCGGGTCTCGTTCTGGATCTCGGCGACGAGCCGCGAAATGCCGTCTGTGGCCTTGGCGGTCTCGCTGGCAAGCGCCTTCACCTCGCCGGCGACGACGGCAAAGCCCTTGCCGGCCTCGCCCGCGCGGGCCGATTCGATGGTCGCGTTCAACGCCAGCAGGTTGGTCTGGGCCGCGATCTCGGAGATCATCGACACCACCTGACCGATCCGGTCGGCCATGCTGGACAGCGTCTCCATTTGTTGGGCGGTCTTCCGCACGTCCTGGGTGGCGCGGTCCGACGCCTGGGAGGCGCGCAGCACCTGTTCGTTGATCTCGCTGATCGAGGCGCTCATTTCCTCCGTTGCGGCGGCGACCGTCTGGACGTTCGCGGCGGTCTGCTCGGAGGCGGCGGCGGCGCTGGTCGAGCGGGCATCGGCGTCTTCCGAGACCTTCGACATGCGCTGTGCCGTACCGTTGAGTTCGCTTGATGCCGCGGCGATCGAGGCAACGATCTGGCCGACGGTGGCGTCGAAATTGCGCGCCAGCTCTTCCATCGCCGCCTGTTTCTCGGCTTCCGCGATCTCCTTCTGCCGGGCCTGGTCGGCCTCCAGCTGGCGGGTGCGGATGGCGTTTTCGCGGAAGGTCTCGACAGCCTTGGCCATGGCGCCGATCTCGCGATGGGAGGCGGCGGCCGGGATCTCGACCGACGTGTCACCATCGGCCAGACGCTGCATGGCATCGGTCAGGCCAAGTACCGGACGGGCGATGCTGCGGCCGATCAGGGCGACGAGGCCGAGCGTCAGCACCAATGTGGCGCCGGCGGCGATCAGGAAGAACCGATCGACCGAAGCCCGCGAGCTTGCGAGGCTTTCCTCGGCGCTCAGCATCCCGGCTTCGGCGGACTGCGCCATTTCGCTGACCAGCGGAACGACATCCATATAGGCCTGCTCGAGCCGGGCGACCTCGCCGTCGATCTGCATGGCGTTTTCGGCATAGGCTTTGAAGCCGTCGACATAAACATCCATCAGCTTGCCGATTTCCGCCTTGTCGGCTGCGGGCAGGTCGCTTTGCGCGATCAGCGCGTCGAATTCCGCCCGGCGCTCGGCAATGCGGCCGATGTATTTATCGGACCCGCGCAGCATGAAATCCTTCTCGTGCCGGCGCATCATCAGCATCTTGACGGTAAGTGCGTCCAGATTGGCGGTGGCGAGCTTTTCCTCCACGGCGTGGACGGCGGAGCGCAAGGCGCCCTGGAGACCGGACTTTTCGTCCAGGCCCATGCGTTCATTGAGAGCGACGAGCTTGGAGAAGCTTTCCTCGTGATCCGTGACCTTGTCTTCGAGGCGATCGATCAACCCGCCAAGCTCGACCGCCGCCGGCATGGCGCGCGCCGATTTCAGGTCCGCGTGGATCTTCTCGCCCTCGGCGCGATAGGCCGCGATATCCGCGACATCCAGCTTTGTCAGGAACTCGGTGGCCTCGGAGCGCATTCTCAGGCTGCCGGTCTGGATGTCCTTGGCCGCGGACTGCAGGGCCGCATTGTCGGCGCGCGACTGCAAGGCCGTTCCGACCATGCGGGCGCCCTGGAAATAGGCCGCGGACAGCACCACCACGGCCAGCATGGCCACGACGGCGACAATCCCGATCCGCAGGGAGATCGACAGGCCGGAGGGTTTCATAACGGAAGCACGAAGGTTCGCCACGGACAAGGCTCCTGATTTCTTATTTCTCACCTAGCGACAGCCGCCGGCCTCCTGAAAAATATCCATATCAACTGAACAAATAACTAATGAGGACAGTGGTTGCAGAACTATACTATGCAATCAAAAGATATATTTCGCAGTCGCAAATTGTTCGCATGAGTAGTGGTGTGCGGAAGTTACAACCAGACATCTAAAGTCTTCCCGTCGCCGCCTCCCGGCGCGCCGATCGGCGCCGTCGCCACCGCGAAAGCTTCGACACCACGGCGCCGCTCAAGCGGCGACGGCGGCCACGAGACTGCAATGCCGGTTGACTTTGGCCCGGTTTCGCTGGATTTTCAGGCGAGGTGGAATTGTCGTCCGCCACGGATTTTCCGGCGCCGGATTACGGTCCGCGCGGCGGCAATCTGCGGCGCTGGTCCGGATCGGACTTGCGCGGGCGGCCGCAAAGGCTCATATGCCTCGGGTGGCATGAGCCGATGCGCCCAGGGCGAGAGCCGGATTCCGCCGCACAGTGTTTTAACAGCTAGAGGAGATCGCGACCATTCGCCGTCCATACCGCGCACCGCCACCGACCAAGGAAGGCCCGCGCACGAACCTAGAGATCCGCGTTCGCGACGTCCAACTCATCGACCAGGACGGGCAGAACCTTGGCGTAACGCCCACGGAAGAGGCAATGAGAATGGCTGAGGAAGCCGGTCTCGACCTCGTGGAGATCGCGCCGAATTCCTCGCCCCCCGTCTGCAAGATTCTCGACTATGGTCGCTACAAGTACCAGAGTCAGAAGAAGGCCGCCGAGGCCCGCAAGAAGCAGAAGGTCGTCGAGGTCAAGGAAATCAAGATGCGTCCGAACATCGACACCCATGACTATGAGGTGAAGATGCGGAACATGAAGCGGTTCTTCGACGAAGGCGACAAGGTCAAGGTGACCCTTCGCTTCCGTGGCCGCGAGATGGCGCATCAGGATCTTGGCATCGCCCTGTTGAACAAGGTCCGCGACGAGACCGCCGAATACGCCAAGGTGGAATCGCATCCGCGCCTCGAGGGCCGGCAGATGGTCATGGTGATGGCGCCGATCGCGCGCTGATCGCTGTCACGCGTCTTTTTTCAAGCACAAGGTCCGGCCCCGGCCGGACCTTTCGCGTATCTGCACTTCGCGTACCTGCACAGGCCCTTTTCCAGGGCACGGCCTGAGGGGAAAAACGGCACAAGACGCTTGTGTTTTGGCCCGCCCCCGCCTATAAGCCCGTGTCCCGAGCCGCCCGGCTTCGCGGGACTATTGGTTTTGCCTTGGTCTCACGACATACGGGCATGCCGTGGCGGTTCGAAACGGCTTCCAACAACAACCGGTGGACTTCAGCCTCCGCCGGGAAAGAAAGGATGCAAAATGCCCAAGCTGAAGACGAAGTCCGGCGCCAAGAAGCGCTTCAAGCTGACCGCGACCGGTAAGGTCAAGACCGCCCAGGCGGGAAAGCGGCACGGCATGATCAAGCGGTCGAACAAGTTCATCCGCAATGCCCGCGGCACGACGACCCTGTCGGAGCCCGATGCCCGCATCGTCAAGCAGTTCCTGCCCTACGGCTGAGCTGACGACGTTCCCATTATTCCTGGAGTTAGAAACCCATGTCGCGTGTCAAAAGGGGCGTAACCGCCCACGCAAAGCACAAGAAGGTCATCAAGGCCGCCAAGGGCTATTATGGCCGTCGCAAGAACACCATCCGTGTCGCCAAGCAGGCCGTGGAGCGCGCAGCGCAATACGCCTACCGCGACCGCAAGGCCCGCAAGCGCAACTTCCGCGCCCTGTGGATCCAGCGCATCAACGCCGCCGTGCGTGAAGAAGGCCTCACCTACGGCCGCTTCATCGACGGCCTGAACAAGGCCGGCATCGAGGTCGACCGCAAGGTCCTCTCCGATCTCGCGATTCGCGAGCCGGAAGCGTTCAAGGCGCTGACGGAAAAGGCCAAGGGCGCGCTTTCGGCGTAAGCCGAAGCTGTCTGCAAGCTGACGATCAAGGGGCGTGTCCTTTCGGGCGCGCCCCTTTTGCTTTGGCGCACCGATGCGCTGACGCCGGCTCCGACGCCGCTTTTCTCGTGCCGCGCGTCTTGAGCGCAGCTTTTCCTCTGTCGCGCGTCTTGAGCGCAGCTTTTCCTCTACCGCGCGTCTTGAGCGCGCGGGGCGGACCGGCTACGTCATGGGTCGAGCGTTTCGCCCCTTCTGGAGCCTGTTCGGATGCACAATCTCGAAGCCGACCTGTTGCGCGGCCTTTGGTATGTGGCCTGCCCGTCCTCGGAGATCAAACCCGGCAAGATGCTGGGCAAGACACTGATGGGCGAGCCCGTGCTGATCGCGCGTGCCGCCAATGGCACGGTGTTCTGCCTGCGCGACATCTGTCCGCACCGCGGCATTCCGCTGCGCCATGGCTGGTTCGACGGCGAGACCGTGCAGTGCTGCTATCACGGCTGGAAGTTCGACACGGCCGGCGTCTGCGTCGACATTCCCTCCACCCATGCAACACAGACCATCGACTATTCCAAGATCAGCTGCGGCGCCTATCCGGTGCGCGAGCAAAACGGCCTGATCTGGATCTATTTCGCGGAAAACGGCGAGGCGCCGGAAGACGGCCGCCAGCCGGAGCCGCCGCTCTTGCCGGACTTTCCCGCCGACGCGCCCCCGCGCCTTCACATCATGCTGCCCTTCGTGTGCTCGGTCGATCACGCGGCGCTTGGCCTGATGGACCCGACCCATGCCGCCTTCGTGCATACCTCCTGGTGGTTCAAGAAGAATGCGGCCAAGCTCAGGGCGAAGGAAAAGCTGTTCGAGCCATCGGAGCTCGGCTGGGCGATGGCGCGGCACAAGCTGCCGCCGCAGAACATCGCCTACAAGGTGCTCGGCGACGATGTGACCACCGAAATCCGCTATGCGCTTCCGGGCCTCAGGATCGAGCACATCCAGGGCAGCCGCCACAGCGTCGTCGGACTGACCACGATCACCCCGGTCGACCGCTCGCACACGGAAGTGCGGCAGATGTTCTGGGCGAGCATGGGCTGGGTCGGCCCGTTCAAGCCGCTCATTCGCCACTTGATGAAGGTGTTTCTCGACCAGGACCGTCGCGTCGTGATCCAGCAGCGCGAGGGGCTGAAGCACAATCCCCGCCTGATGCTGATCAACGACGCCGACACGCAGGGCCGCTGGTGGATGCAGCTCAAGGACGAATGGACCCGCTCCGGTCAGGAAGGCCGCCCCTTCGCCAATCCGGTCAAGGGCCGCACCCTGCGCTGGATGAGCTGAGCGGGCTGAGCCGACCGGCAGAGGAACCGTCCGCTCAGTACCAGGCGCCCAGTCCGCGCAGGCGACGGCGTGGCGCGCCGGTATCGGGCACCGGCGAATGCCCGCGCACATGCGGGCGGTCGCCCGTGTCCACCCAGCGTCCAGGCTCCGCCTTGAGCGCCTTCAACCGGCGCACCCGCTCCTCGGTCTGCGGATGGGTGCGCAACACGGACGGGTCCGGAATGCGCGCGCCCTGCGGCAGCATCGCCTCCCACATCCGTCCCTGCATCCGCTCCAGCTTTTCCAGCGCGCTCGCCAGACCGTCGGGATCTCCGGTGAGCGCCGCCGCCCCCACGTCCGCCTCGTATTCGCGCGTGCGCGACAGGCCGAGCTGAAGTGCGGTGCCCAGCGTCGGCGCGATGATCAGGACGACAATCGCGGCATAGGGAACGTCGCCGCCGCCGGTCAAAAGCCCCGGCAGGTGAAAGATCACCAGAAACAGCCCGAGCGCGGACATCACTGAGGTCATCCGGCTGACGATGTCGGCCAGCGCCATCACCGTGATGTCCTCATGCACGATATGGGCAAGCTCATGCGCCATCACGCCGACGAACTCGCGCGCGTCCAGCCGGGCGATCAGCGCATCGGTCATGCAGATCACCGCCTCGTCGCGCCGTCCGGTGGAAAAGGCATTCATCATTCGGCTGGGCACGCGGTAGAGCCGCGGCGGCGCGCTCAGGCCGGCGCGTTCCGACAGCAGCCGCACGATCCGGTAAACCTGCGGGTAGGCGTGGGGCGACAGCTCGCGCGCACCATAAAGACCAAGCACCATGCGCGGCGACATATGCGTCGCCAGGACGAGCGACAGCCCACCGCCGAGCGCGGCCCAGACCACCCCCGTCGGACCGGCCAGGGTGTAGGCGCAAAGGCCGAGCAGCAGGATGGCGCCGGACGCCAGGAACAGCGTGTGGGCGCGGTTGCGGCGGCGGTAGCGGTCGCGGATTTCAGGGTCGATGGACACGGGCAACATCCCGCCTTCATACAGGAGGGCGGGCAGAAAGCGAAGACCGCGCCGGATCCTCTCCGGCGCGGTCTGGGCAGCTTGAATTCGGACGCCTTGGGTCTGGACGCCCCAAGTCTGGACGCCCTCGCTCTGGCGGCTTTCGCGTCAGGACGCGACCCGCTCCAGGAAGCGGTCGACGGACTGGCGCACCGCATCGGTCTGGCGGGTAACCTCCTCGATGGTGTCTTCCATCTCGGTGGCCGCCGTCGCCGTGCGCGCCACAGCCTCGCCGAGGCCGACGATGTTGCTGGAGACGAGCCCGGTTCCGGTGGCGGCTTCCGCGACATTGCGCGAGATCTCGCCGGTCGCGGCCCCCTGCTCCTCGACCGCCGCGGCGATCGACGAGGTATAGCCGTTGACCTCCTGCATGGTTTCCGCGATCTGGGCGATGGCGGAGACCGCCTGGCCGGTCTCGTTCTGGATGGCCGTGATCTGGGCGCCGATCTCCTCGGTCGCCTTGGAGGTCTGGGTCGCCAGTTCCTTCACTTCAGCCGCCACGACCGCAAAGCCCTTGCCGGCCTCTCCGGCCCGTGCGGCCTCGATGGTGGCATTGAGCGCCAGAAGGTTGGTCTGCTCGGCGATCGCCTGGATCAGGGTGACGACCTCGCCGATCTTGTTGGCCGATTCGGCGAGCCGCGCGACACGCTCGTTGGTGTTCTGCGCCCCCTGGGTGGCCTGTTCGACAATGTTGTTGGTCTGGGCGATCTGGCGCGCGATCTCGGCGATGGAGGAAGACAGCTCCTCCGCCGCAGCGGCCACAGAGCGCACATTGGCGCTTGCGGTCTCCGACGCGGAGCCTGCCGCCTGCGACTTGCCCGAGGCATCGCCCGCGATGTCCTCCAGCGAGCGGGCCGCCTGCAGCATCGCCTTGGCGCGGGCCGTGACGTCGTTCAGCTTGGCCTCGATGTCCTGGCGGAACTCGATGATCCCGGCCTGGACGTCGGCCTGACGGGCCAGGTCGGCCTCGCGACGCGAGTCATCGACGCTCTTGAGGCGCTCGCTCTCGTCGCGCGCGGCATTGGCTTCGTCGACCGCGTTGATCGCGGCGGCGAAGGTCGCCTGAATGCGGGCGGTCAGCCAGATCAGCGCCGCGGTCTCCATGACGACGATCCCGGCGTGCAACACGACGCGCAGGAAGTTCCCGCCGTCCGGAAACACCATCAGCGGCATCATGAAGTTGAAGAAAAGGTGATGCACGGCCACGACGGCCGAAAAGGCGACCAACGCCCGCCAGTCGACCCAGCCGGCGAGGATCGCAAGGGCGGCAAAGAAATACATATGCGCGTCGATCTGGAAGGAATGAGCCGGGTCGCCGCCGCCCATGGCCGCAACTAGCAGGCTGACGAGACCCGCAAGCGATACCGCGGTGACGATGCGCACGGGCACGCCCGTGCCTTCCTTCATCCACACGGCAGTGGAAGCCGCGCCCATCAGGAGCGCTGCGGCGCTGACCAGCACCGGCGAGACATTGTCACTGCCCCAGGCGATGGCCATGACGGCCAGAACGTTCACCCAGAGGAAAATCACCAACACCCTGGCGTAGCTCCGGCGCATTTCGTCCAGGCCGGTCACCTTCGTTTCCACCGTCTCAACCATGTTCCATCCGTCCGATTCTAGCCGCCGCAGCGGTCAAAGACAGGCCTCCGCCACGCTCGGTGACGTCACCAGAAATGCACCCGCGCCATAAAGACGCTTCACGAAATCCCCGCCCTCGCCATTGGCAACCGCGATCCAGTTGCCCGCGCCGACCTGCAAGAGATCGCCCCCGGCCGCAGCCACGATCGCGGCCGCGGATCCGGACCCCGGCCAGGCAATCACGGCAACGCGACCGTCCGCACCCGGGGCGAACATGCCCACCGCCATTGCACCCACGACGAAGAGGAAATAGCCCGCGAGGAGGACGCGCCATGTAAGGGTCATCGGATCTCCTTGCGCCCCGGCATGCCTCGCGGACGCCGATGCGTGTTGCCGTAAAGGAGAATGCACCCCAAAGGTTTAACAGGCGATGAAGTCCCCAAACGGGGTCGAGGACATCGCAGTTTTACCTATAGATCGGAGATTTATTCCAAAATGGAAAAGATAAAGGCACGCCTTTTGGGCGTGCCCCTTGCAATCGCGAGACCCGGCGACTGCCGGAGAGCGGGCCTCAGCCGGCGGGCGCGGGGGCCGGGCAGGCGACGCCGGTTCCGCCAAGGCCGCAGTAACCGCCGGGATTCTTGGCGAGATACTGCTGGTGCGGCTCTTCGGCGAAGTAGAACGCCTCCATCGGCTTGATTTCCGTGGTGATCGCCCGGGAATGGCCCGCCGTCCGCAGGGCCTGCGTGTAGGCGGCCGCCGTTGCCTCCGCCGCCTGCTTCATCTGGTCCGTCGTATAGTAGATCGCCGAGCGATACTGGGTGCCAGTGTCATTGCCCTGGCGCATGCCCTGCGTCGGGTCATGCCCCTCCCAGAAGGCGCGCAGCAGGTCTTCGCGCGAAATCGCATTGGTGTCGAAGACGACGCGGACCACTTCGGTGTGGCCGGTGCGCCCGGTGCAGACCTCGTTGTAGGTGGGGTTCGGCGTCGGACCGCCGGCATAGCCGACCGCCGTGACCGCGACGCCGGGCAGCTGCCAGAACAGCCGTTCCGCGCCCCAGAAGCAGCCAAGCCCCAGAAGCACCTCTTCCTGCCCCTCGCCCGGCACCAGATCGATGGGCACGCCGGTGACCGCATGGCGGCCGGGCGTCATGATCGCCGTCTCGCGCCCCGGCAGGGCGGCGGCACGGTCGACGAGCGAGAACTTGTTGCTGAGCATGGTCATGAAAGACATCTACGCCTCCTGTCGAGGGCAAGGAAAGGGCCGGGCCGGCGGGCGCGCCGGGAGGCACGTCACACCAGGCGCGCGCGCCTGCGCGAAAACCAGCGCCGCTCGCCCATCCACAAAAGCAGAAAGCCGAGCGGTGCGAAACTGGCCCAGACCGGCGCCGTCAGCAGCGTCTGGATCACCGGGTCCCACAGGAACGGCGACACGTGACGCTGCACCGCCGCCTGGGCGGTGTTGAGCGAGGCCGGAGCGAAGTCGAACCAATACTGCCCGAGCGGGGTCGCCACCCAGGCCGATGCGGCGATTGTCTTGGTGCCGTCGATGACGAGCGCCACAAGTGCCATCGCGACGAACCAGAGACCGGTCAGCCGCGCCAGAAATCGAAACATGTCAATCCTCTTGCCGTGTCGAGCGCATCGCGCATCCGACGCGCGGCGATCGCGCAGCGGACGCGTATCCGCCCTGTCGCGCGGCCGGCCGGCCAGCTGCGCCCGCCGGGCACCGCGCCTCGCGCTTGCCTCGTCCTGAAAGATAGAGCCGCCCCGGGCACTCTGCAATGTCGCGCGGACGCCATCGCGAAAGCGTGAAAACGCGCGAGCCGCCAAGGCAGCGGACACACCGGCGGACCGGCATGATCTTGACGCCCCGCCCGCACCGGTTCCGCGCCCGCTCGACCCCGGCGGAATCGCCCCGACAGGCGCAGGTGTTGAAAAGGACCGAAGGAGATGGATCAGCGCTTGAACTTGGTCGCGCTCTCAGTATAGTGCGCGACTTGCGGACGGCATTCGCGTTGTTTTTCAAGGCGCGAGGAGGTCCGCAAAAGATCCGTCAAACGGATGTCGAAACCGGGCAATTGCCCCGTTTCCGGACCGCATGACGGGTTGGCTGCGGAGAGGTGGCCGAGTGGTTTAAGGCGCACGCCTGGAACGCGTGTATACGGGAAACCGTATCGAGGGTTCGAATCCCTCTCTCTCCGCCATTTTCCCTTTTTGCATCCCCGCGACGTCGACACCGGCGGCCCCTAGACAGGGGCGGCGCGCAAGGTCAAATGGCGTCCGGCTTCAGGCGTGTTCCGCGATGACCGTGAGGAAGGCCGGACCGTAGCGCTCCAGCTTCGCCTTGCCGACACCGGGCACGGTCGCCATTTCCGCGGTCGAGGCCGGCTTCGTGGTCGCGAGTTCGACAAGCGTCCTGTCGTGAAAGATCACATAGGGCGGCACGTTCTGGGCCCGGGCAAGCTCCGTGCGCGTGTGCCTCAAGGCCTCGAACAACAGGCGATCCGTGTCGGAAATGGCGGCGCGAAGCGCGTCGGACACCGCCGCGCGGCGGCGCGCCTTGGGCGGCGGCGGCACGCGCAGCATCAAGGTCGGCTTCTCGCGCAGGAACTCGCGACCGGCCGGAGCGATCGACAGACCGCCGTGACCGGCAAGATCGACATTGACGAGGCGCAACGCGATCAGCTGGCGCAGGATCGCCCGCCATGTCGCCTTGTCGTGCTCGGTCCCGATGCCGTAGGTGGAGATGCTGTCGTGGCCGAACTGGGCGATGCGCTCGCTCTCGACGCCGAGCAGGACATCGACGACATAGGCCTGCCCGAAGCGTTCGCCGGTCCGGTAGATGCACGACAGCACCTTCTGTGCGGCGATCGTGCCGTCGAACAGCTCCGGCGGTTCCTCGCAGGTGTCGCAATTGCCGCAGGGCGCGCAAGTGTCGCCGAAATAGGACAACAGCGCCTGCCGACGGCAGCCCGCCGTCTCGGCCAGCCCCAGCAGCGCGTCGAGCTTCTGCCGCTCCATGCGTTTGCGGGTGTCGGGCGCATCCGACTCCTCGATGAACCGGCTGCGCAGCGCGATGTCGTCGGACCCGTAGAGCATCAGCGTGTCGGACGGCAGGCCGTCGCGTCCGGCCCGGCCCGTCTCCTGATAGAAGGCCTCGATGCTTCCCGGCAGGTCGAGATGGGCGACGAAGCGCACGTCGGGCTTGTCGATCCCCATGCCGAAGGCGATGGTGGCGACCATGATCACCGCCTCGCCGTGCTGGAAACGCGCCTGATTGGCCTCGCGCACCGCCTTGTCCATGCCGGCGTGATAGGCGAGCGCCTCATGGCCCTGGTCGCACAGCCAGGCGGCGGTTTCCTCGGTCTTGCGTTTCGACAGGCAGTAGACGATGCCGCTCTCGTTCGCATGGCGCTTCAGGAAGTCCTTCAGCTGCGCGCGCGGATTGTCCTTTTCCTTGATCGCATAGCGGATGTTGGGACGGTCGAAGCCGGCGATGAAGGCGTCGGTGCCGGCGATGTCGAGATGGGCGAGGATTTCGGCGCGTGTCGGCTCGTCGGCGGTGGCCGTCAGCGCCATGCGCGGCGTGCCGGGAAACCGCCGGACCAGCTCGTCGAGCTGGCGGTAGGAGGGGCGGAAATCGTGTCCCCATTGCGACAGGCAATGGGCCTCGTCGATGGCGATCACCGACAGATGCGTGCGTTCAAGCTGGTTCAGGACCTCGGGGCGCAAGATCGTTTCGGGCGCGGCGTACAAAAGGTCCACGGCACCGGCGTGAATGTCGCGCCACAGCGCGCCGCGCTCCTCCGCCGGCAGGTCGGAATTGAGCGCAGCCGCCCGCACGCCCGCCTGCCGCAGCGCCGCGACCTGGTCCGCCATCAGCGCCAGAAGCGGCGACACCACGAGGCCCATGCCGGGCCTGGCAAGCGCCGGGATCTGGTAGCAAAGCGACTTTCCCCCGCCGGTCGGCATCAGCACGAAGGCGTTCCGGCCGCCTGCGACATGGTCGACGATAGCGGCCTGCAGACCCCGGAAGGAGTCGTAGCCGTAAACGGATCTGAGGATTTCGAGGGTGTTGGCGGTCATCGTCTTCGGCACGGGGAATCACTTTGCGCCCTTCATAGCAGCTTTGGGCGCGGATAAGCGACGCCTGCCCCGCGTCGCTCTCCATCGCGGCGGCGGATCGCATCACGGAGCCGGGCGCGACAGGGCCGGCGTATCGCCCACATGCCGCAGGGCAACGCCCGACAGCACATTGGCCTCGATGTCGTCGAGGTGTCTCGCCCGGGTTTCGGGCAGCCAGACCAGCGAGACGACAAGCGCCAGCACGCAGATCCCGGCAAAGACCAGAAACACCCCGTCGAGGCCGATCGTCGAAACCCCCGACAGGAAGACGAAGGCGACGAGCGCGTTGAACAGCCAGCTTGTCGCCGAGGCGACCGCGATGCCGGTTTCGCGGATCGCGGACGGCACCAGCTCCGACATCATCACATAGGGCAAGGGTCCGAGGCTGATGGCGAAGGCGCCGATATAGACGCAGAGCGAGACGAGCCCGAGCACCGGCAGCGCCAGGGTCTGCGCGGCCACGACGCCCAGCAGGCCCAATACCATCACCAGCGACCCGACGATGGCCAGCGGGCGGCGACCGAGACGGTCGACCATCGCGATGGCGACGACCGTCGCGAGCAGATTGATCAGCCCCAGCCCGAAGGTCGCGCCGAGCGCCGCCGTTCCCGGCGAGAACCCCAGGCCGACGAAGATCGACGGCGCATAATAGAGGATCCCGTCGATCCCGCTCAGGTTCTGCAGGATGAAGAGACCGCAGCACAGCGCCAGCACAGCCGGCGTGGTTCCCTGCCGCAGGATCCGTCCGAGCGGAAGCGGGGGCGTCCGCGCCTCGCCGGGCTTGCGGGAGATCCACGGCCGGTGAATGAAGCCCAGCGCCGCGGCGGCGGAGATCGCCTGCCGGGTCCGTCCGACCGCGTTCAGCCAGACCGGACTTTCCGGCACGAGGGCGAGCGCAAGCAGGCCGGCGACAGCGATCCCCCCGCCGACGCCAATGCCCGAGGCCCATTTTTGCGGGTCGTCCATCCACAGCGGCACGGCATAGGCGAGCAGGATGCCCGTCGTCACCGCAAGCTGAAACAGCGACACGACGCTGCCGCGATGGCGGGCGGGCGTCGCCTCGCCCGCATACATCGGCCCGGCCATGGAGGAGAGCCCGACGGACAGGCCGATGAGAACCCGCGCGACCAGAAAGCCGAGGAGATCCGGCCCGCCCAGCGTCAGGCCGTAGCCGACCGCCGCCAGGGCAAAGGCCAGCAGCAACACCGCGCGCCGGCCGAAGGCCCGCGCCAGCGGCCCGGCCGCGATCGCCCCGAAGAAGCAGGAGATCACCAGCGTGACGGTGACGTTCTCCTTGCCTGAGGTGGAGAGATCGAACACATGCCCGATCTCGTCCAGCCAGCCGGCGATGCTCGCGGTGCTGTATCCGAACAGCAGCCCCGCGCAGACGGTGAGAAAGGCCACCCGGCCGAGCGCCAGATAGAGCCTGGCACCCGTTGGCGGTCCTCCCCTCATGCGGTCACGGCGCTATGGCGCATCTCGATTTCCTCCAGGCTGACGCCCTTGGTCTCGGGTGCGAAGTACCATGAGTAGACCGCGCCGATGGTGCAGAACCCGGCAAACATCGCGAAGATGAACGGCGCGCCGAACTCGAACACGATCACCGGGAAGGCGAAGACCACGGCGAAGTTGAACGCCCAGTTCGCCACCGACGCCATGGCCATGCCCCGGCTGCGCAGCGCAAGCGGGAACAGTTCGGACATATAGAGCCAGGGCAACGGCCCGAGGCTCACCGCGAAGAAGGCGATATAGGCGAACAGGCCGATCAGCCCGACCGGCGCGAGATCCGGACGGTCCGCCTGCATGGCATAGGAAATCACCACGAGGCTGACGGCGGAGCCGAGAAAGCCGAGGATGAACAGCGGACGCCGGCCGAAACTGTCGACCACCAGCATGGCGACCACGGTCATCAGCACATTGACCACGCCGACGCCGACGGTTGCGGCAAGCTGGGTCGCGCTGCCGTCGAAGCCGGCGTGGCTCATGATGGTGGGGGCGTAGTAGATGACGGCGTTGATGCCGCTCACCTGCTGCAGGATGAAGGCCGCGATGGTGAAGAACACCACGGGACGCACGTTCGGCGACAGGAAGGTGCCCCAGGCCGGCGCGGCGCGGGACGGGTCGCGGGAGCGTTCGATCTCGTCGACGATGTGAACCGCCTCTGCCCTGGAGAGATCGGGCTGCACCATGCCGATCACGGAGATCGCCTTGTCGCGCGCACCGTTCGCGGCGAGCCAGCGCGGGCTTTCGGGCGCAAACACGATGCCGACGAGCGCGGCGAGAGCCGGCAGTGCGCCGAGCGCGAGCATCCAGCGCCAGGCCCCGAGCGGTTCCAGCACCATGTCGATCAGGTAGGACACCAGGATGCCGACGGTGATCATCAGCTGGAACGACGAGACCACCGCACCGCGATATTTCGCCGGCGCCAGTTCCGCCAGGAACATCGGCGCGGCAAGCGCCGAGGCGCCGACGGCGACGCCGAGGGTCAGCCGCGCCAGGATCAGCACCGTCTGCCCGGTCGCAAGCCCGCTGGCGAGCGCGCCGGCGATGAACAGGACCGAGCACATGATCAGCACCTTGCGCCGGCCCAGACGGTCCGCGTAGGTCGCCGCAAGGATCGCGCCCGCGACCGCTCCAAGCGGAACGGAGGCGGTCATGAAGCCTTCGCCCGTGACGGAAATATCGAAGGCGCTGGTGATCAGGGGCAGCGCCCCGGCGATCACGCCCTCGTCGAAGCCGAACAACAGGCCGAACAGGGCCGCCAGCGCGACCAGTCGAAACAGAAACAGCATGGTCTTTCTCCCCCCCGCCGCCTCACGCCAGACGCGCGAGAACGCCTTCGGCATGGCGCAATGACCACGCGGTGATCGTCAGATAGCTGTTCGCCGAACCCTGCGACGGCCAGGCGGCGGAATCCGCGACCGAGAGATTGCCCAGCTGCCAGAAGCGTCCATGGGTGTCGGTAACCCCGTCGCCCTCCTGCGCCGACATGCGCAGACCGCCGATCTCGTGAAGCGCGGCGCCGAGTGGATTGACCTTGGAGCGCACCAGGTCGGCGCCGACGGCCTTGGCGACCTCGGGCAGGAAACCCGTCATCTCCTCAAGGATCCGGTGATCATGGTCTGTGCGGTCCGCAATGACGGTGTAGCCGCCCATTCCGCCCGGCGCGGTGCCCGGACCGTCGGTGATCCTGACCTCGTTGGAGGCGGAGGGCTCGCCGACGCCGAAGCAATAGGCGAGCAGGTAGGTTCCCTTGACGTCGCAATCCAGCCAGACCGTCGCGTGATAGGGCGTGTACCAGGTCTCGGTGAAAGGGCCCTGGATCTGGATGTGATAGGGGCGCTCCCGCGTCGGCGGGATGAAGGCGTAGATCGGCTCCTTCAGCGGTTCGTGCAGCTTCAACAGTCCCTGCACGAACTGATGGTCGGCGACATGGGTGCCGACGTCGGGATGCAGATCCTTGAGCCCCGAGGCAAGCGCCAGGCGCGTCGACTGGATCGCGCCGCAGGCGAAGGTGTAGTGACGCGCGGTCAGGCGCACCGTCTCGCTGGCGTCGACGCCCCGCGCGATCAGGCCGGTCACCTGGCCGTCGGCATGTTCGACGCGCTCGGCCACGGTGTTTTCCACCAGCGCAATGCCGCCGGGCGTCACGGCGCGGGTCAGCAATCCGCTGCGGATCAGGCGGGAGGCGGAACAGTCGAAGCTGCGCGACATATAGCCGTTTTGCACCGCCTGCGTATCCACCGCGAGCGAGGCGTGTTCGGCGTCGATCCCGGCCGCGATCAGGCGATCAAGAAATTCCTGCTGGCCCTCGCCGCGAAAGAACGGCGGCCGCTTGGCCCGCGGTCCCGACACATGCATCAGGTCTTCCGCGCGGTCGTAATAGGGCGCGAAGTCCTGCAGCGTCAGCGGCCAGTCGTCGAAATCCCACTCCGTGAAGCGCGGCGTGCATCCGCCCCAGAACAGGGTACGCCCGCCGACAACCGACCAGGAATCATTGTTGAGCGGCGCCTCGCCGGAGGTTTCGAACGGCGCGCGTTCGACCCAGGAGGTGCGATGGCGCACGAGATCGTGGATCTGCGGGGTCAGGTCGCCGCGGCTGCGAAAGGGCGAGGATCCGACATGCATCGGCAGGACGAAGGGACCTGCCTCGAGAATGACGACGGACAGGCCGTTGCGCGCGAATTCGATCGCGCTTGTGACCCCGGCGGTGCCCGATCCGACGATCAGCACGTCGGGGCCCGATCCGGCGCCGGCGCCGGTGAGTGAGGCAAGATCGGTGGTCACGATGGAGGAAAGAGACTTCATCAATTCAAACTCTTCAAAGCGGTTGGAAGTAAGCGTTGGCGACCTTGCGGACGGCGCGGATAATGTCGTCGACATCCGTGTCCGTCAGCGTCGAGGCAATGGTCAGGAGCGCCGAGCGGTCGTGCAGGTCGTCGCAGACCGGCAGGGCGCCCCTGTCGTAGGAAATATTCTCGGCAAAGGCATTGGCGGGGTGGCTCCAGGGGAAGCCGTCCCGGCTGTTGGAGCGCTTGCGCGTCAGGCTTGGAACGTTGAAGTACCAGTGCAGGCCCCAGTGGCTCATCGGCAGGCAGCTGAGGGAGCCCTTCGGCCCCTGAATGCCCTCGGCCTTCAATGCCGTCATGAAGCGCGAACACATCGCCTTGTCGGCGAAGCTCATGATCAGGAACGGACCGCTGTCGCCGTCCGGATCGGGGATGGTGCGCAGGCGGATCTGCGGAATGTCGGAAAGCGCCGCGCGGATGCGCCACTTGGACTTGCGCATGGCGCCGGTGATGCGCGCGAGCTTGCGCGACTGGGCCAGCGCCATCGCACCCGCAAGATCCGACATGCGCGCGCCGATGCCCCAGAGCTGGCAGGTCTCGTCGCTGGTATCCAGCCGTCCCTGGTCGTTGCGGGCATAGCCGAGGTCATGCAGCGCCACGATCCGGCGAAACAGCGCGTCGTCGTCGCTCACGACCATGCCGCCGTCGCCCGCCGTCATGTTCTTGTTGAGCTGGAAGCTGAAGGTCGCGATGTCGCCGAAGCGGCCGACCGGCGTTCCGTTCTGGCTGGCGCCGGCGGCCTGGGCGCAGTCCTCGATCAGGCCGATCCCGCGGTTGCGCGCGATTTCGGCGATCTCGGCCACCCGCCCGGGCGCCCCGCTCATGTGGACCAGCAGGATCGCCCGGCTGCGCGCGTTGATCTTGCGCTCCAGGTCGGCCGGATCCATGCAGAAGGTGTCGTCAATGTCGACGAGGCGCGGAATGGCGCCGGCGCGCACAATGGCCGAAAGACAGCTCACCCACATGTAGCCGGCAACGAGAACCTCGTCGCCGGGACCGACCTCCAGCGCGGAAAGCGCGATGGAAAGCGCCGCGGTTCCCGAGGAGACCGCCAGCGCATGGCCATGGCCGTAGGCGGCGCACCATTCCCGCTCCAGCGTTTCCACCATGTGCTGCGGGTCGGGGCCATAGAAGCGGAAAGGGCTTTGCGCCCGCACCACCCGATCCACCAGTTCGCGTTCTTCCTCCGCGATCCAGTGCGCTCCGGGCAGTTCCCACGGCAAGGGGTCGGTTCGAACCGGATCGCCGCCATCAATGGCGAGCCGGGTTTCTGAATTGGACAGGGGCATTCAAATACCTGTTTGTGATCAAATGACTTTGTCGCTCGAAAGACACTTGTCTGAGCATGGCCCATGATCGTGGCAGCGCGTTAATGACTGCCTAAATGCATGCCGAAACTTCTATAATTAGCCGGCTCTTCTTTTCGCAGAAGGCTTTCGCCGAGGGATTCGCCGACATTCGCGCCTCTCGCCGCGCGTCGAAATATCGGCGCGGTCCCGGACCGGGTGCGGTTCTCCCGGATGGCCGGCCTCACGGCGGACCGAGGAACTCCAGCGTGGCGGCAATCGCGGCTTCCGTGGTTGCCGCGTCGAACTCAAGCGGGCTCAGGAAGGATTTTTCCCGGACATCGAAGCCGTGCGTCACGCCCTTGTAGAGGGTGACGGCGACATCGGCCTTGTCCGCCAGCAACCGCCCCGCGACCGTCAGACAGGACCGCTCGCCGGCGATGGCATCGCCCTCCACCAGCAGGAAGCGATAGGACAATTCGGACGGCAGCGGCGCCGAGGCGCCGAGGCTCGCCGGACCGCAATAGGGATAATAGAGAACGGTGCCCCGGATCCCGGCCAGCGGGTCGGCGGCGATTTCCTCCGGCCATTCGGTCAGAAGCGGGGGCAGCGTGCCGGCGCGGGCCATGGCGAGATAATCAAGCGTTGTCCAGCCACCGTGGGAGACGCCGATCAGGACGACGCGGGTGCTGTCGATCTCCGGGCGGTCGCGCAAACCGGCAAGGGTGACGGCGATATCGGCGGCGCGTTCCGTACCGTTCAGCAGCTGCCCGGCACAGACCAGCCGCCAGAGCTGCGCCTCGTCGAGACCGCGCGGCCCGTGGCTGTCGACCAGGACCGAGGCCCAGCCCGCTTCCGCCAGCTCCACGGCCAGCCGGTCGAGGTTGGTGCGCGGGCCGTCGCAGCCCGACAGCAGCAGCGCGACAGGGTGCGGCCCTTCCCCTTCAGGCAGGGTCCAGCGCATGGCCGGGGCAATCAGCGCGGCGATGGCGTCGGGCGTCTGCGGATTGGCCGTCCAGCCGAGACGCCCGCGAAAGCCGTTCACCGCGAGCGCCGCCGCGATCAGCACGACGACAATCGCGCCCCCGACCAGCCAGCGCCTCATGCCCGGGTCCCGTCAGTCATTGTCGCATCCGTTCTGGAACCCGTTGTCGCAATGGGCCTTGAGCCGGTCCGTATCGGCCGCCGTCCAGCCCTCCGGCGCACTCACCTGGACCCACGGGTCGATATAGTCGCTGGCGTAATAGGCATGACCATGGCCGGCCGGCGCGCCGAACGACAGCGCCATGTCGAGCGCCAGCTGGAACTGCGTGACCACCGGCATGAAGATCATATGCGCCGAGGCATCGGGTGCCGGCGGGTCCGACATCCACGGCGGCGCGCGCCACAGCGATTCCGGTTCGTAAAAGACAATCGGATCGCTCGAATACTGCAGGAAGACGATGCGCATGCCGCCCCAGGGCGCGCCTTCGGAGGCATCCTCGAAATGATTGGCGTAGCGGATGAAGGAGCCGTCGCCGATCTGCGGCAGCACCCAGGGGCTGCCCTCGACCCGCGCGTTCTGGACATAGCGCCAGAAGGCGGAGGGAAACGGCGGCCCGGCCCAGAAGGCGCCATCGATCGGATCATTGACCAGCCGGAAGAGGTTGGTCGCATGCATCGACGACCAGGCGCCGAGGCTCAACCCGTGGACATAGAGCCGGGGCCGGTCGTCGGGCGGCAGGGTCTGCCAGTGGCGGTGGACGGTCTCCAGCAGCGCCGTCGCCTGGTCGAGGCCGGTGTCGGTTTCCAGGATCAGCGCCAGCGGCGATTGCAGGTAGGAGTATTGCACCGCCACCGTGGCGATGTCGCCGCCATGCATGTATTCCAGCGGATCGTGGCTGCCGGGGTCGAGCCAGCCGGTGCCGGTCGGGCTTGCGACCACCAGCACCTTGCGCTCGAAGGCGTTCCGCCGCTTGAGTTCGGCGAGCGCGAGTTCGGCACGCTCCTCGGCCGTCTCGGCGTTGGCGCGTCCGACATAGACGCGGATCGGATCGAGCGCCGGCGCACCGGTAAAGGCGGCAATGGCCTCCGCGTCCGGCCCGTCCAGAACGTAGTTGCGGCCGGGCGTTCCCAAACCGCCCCAGTCGATCAGCGAATTGGCGCCGCCGGTCAGGTCCGGGTTTTCGGGCGGCGGCGGTGCGGTGTCGAACAGCTTCTGCGCGGTCTCGTAGCTTGTATCGAGCCGGGTCACGACCTGATCGTAGACCCCGTCCCTCGTGACGACGAAGAGGACGAGCCCCACGACAATCAGGGCAAGCACATTGGCGCGGCGTTCCGGCATGACCTTCAGCAGGCGGGCGCGGACGAGGCGTACCAGCCAGTCAACGAAGGCGCCGACCACAAAGCACGCCGAGAAGGTCGCGACCGCCGCGAGCGTTAAGGGGATCAGGTCCAGACCGTCAGCGAGCGGCATGCCCATCTTGGCGCGCAGGTCGTTCTGCCAGGTCAGGTTCGACAGCAGCGTCCAGCCGAACAGCGACAGCGTGCCAAGGCCAAGACCCGCGAGCAGCCAGCGTTTCACCGCGCCATGCGGCTCCGGCATGTCGGCAAACCGCCAGATCAGCCGCAACACCCACCAGCAAAGATACCCCAGCGCCATCACCAGCCCGCCGAGGATGCCCTGCACCAGCGCCCCGCGCGGAATGAGCGAGGGCGTCAGCGAGACCGCGAAGAAGAGAAGGCCGAGCACCAACCCGGCCATGGAAACCTCTTTCAACCGTATCACGCCGTCCCCTTCCCCGAATTGATGCCGATACGCCCGGTCCGTTGCACGGCAAGGTCGCAAGACCTGCGCAACGATCCCCCCCGGGCGGGCGAATGTAAACCCGCAAACAGCCCGTGGCGTGCCCTCGGTTCACAGGGAAACGGGGGACGCTGCGTCAATCGGAGGGACAAGCCGGCCCGTTTGGCGAATTCTGTACGATCCTGCAAGTTTCGATGACAAAGTGCTGCACTGTCAGTAGCCTGGCCCAATGTCGGCTGCCCCCTGGACTGATGCTGAGAACGATCTGATCGTCGCGGATTATTTCGCGATGCTGAAAAAGGACGTCGCAGGCCTTGCCTACAAAAAGACGGAACACCGCCGGGCCCTCCTGCCGCTGCTGAACGGGCGCTCGGAAGGCTCGATCGAGTTCAAGCACCAGAACATCAGCGCAGTGCTCAAGGCGCTCGGCGAGGACTGGATCCCGGGTTACAAGCCTGCGTTCAACTTCCAAATGTCGCTGGTCGATGCGGTGGCGAGGTGGCTGGCGCTGAACGAGGCGTGGCTGCGCCGCCCGCCGGCCCCGCTGGCCCCACAGGAAGATCCCGGTTTCCGGGACGAAACCCCGATGTGGATCGGGCCGCCGCCGACGCTGTCGAACCGGCCGCCGCCGCTGGAACTGGACCAGATGCAGCGGATCGCCCGTACCTTCGACGTTGCCGGCCGCGACGAACGGAACCGGGTGCTCGGGCGCGCCGGTGAGGCTTGCGTGCTGGCGCATGAACAGGCCGTGCTGCGAAGCGCGGGACGCGATGATCTCGCGCGAAAGGTGCGGTGGGTGTCGCAGGAAGACGGCGACGGAGCCGGATACGACATCGCCAGCTTCGAGCCTGACGGCCGGATCCGTCTGCTCGAGGTGAAGACGACCAACGGCTGGGAGCGGACGCCTTTCCACATCACGCGCAATGAACTTGCGGTAGCGGACGAGCGCCGATCCGAATGGTGCCTGTTCCGGCTCTGGAATTTCGCGCGCGCGCCCAAGGCGTTCGAACTCCATCCGCCGCTCGACGCCCATGTCACGCTCACCGCAACCGACTTCATCGCCGGGTTCGAGTGACACGGCGCGTCGGCGGCGGCGCGCGTCGTGTTGCCTTCGCCCCGGCGATCCCGTAAGACCCGGCTGTCGCGCGGCGCGCCCACGAAAAGCCGCCGGACCACGCGACGGGTCGAACCACACCACCGGCGAGAAGCTTTCATGGTCCGCACGGCTGTCATCCTGGGTGCCGGAAGGGGAACGCGGTTGCGCCCCATTACCGACACCGTCCCGAAGATCCTCGTGCCCGTGCGCGGCGTGCCGCTGTGCGACCGCATCGTCGACAGCCTGATCGCGGCCGGGATCGAGCGGATCGTCTTCGTCGTCGGCTATCTGTCGGAGCGCATCGTCGCGCATTACGGCCGCCATCCGCACAGCGCGAAATTCGAGTATATCGAGCAGGTCACGCTGGACGGCACCGGCGGCGCGGTGCGGCTGGCGCTTCCCGCGGTCGAGGAGGATTTCCTGGTGGTCTTCGGCGACAGCCTCTTCGCCCGCGATGCGGTCGCCTCCGTCGTCGACAGTCCGGCCCGCACCGTCATCGGCGTCGTCGAGGTACCGGACCCGGAACGCTACGGCATCGTCACCACCGACGCGGACGGCACCATCGTCGACATCGAGGAAAAGCCGGAGCGGCCGGCCTCCAACCTTGCGATCGCCGGGATCTACAAGTTCTCCGTCGACGCGAAGCGCTATTTCGCCGATCTGCCGCTTTCCCCCCGCGGCGAATACGAGATGCCAGATGCGATCCGCATGATGATCGACGACGGCACTCCGGTTGCGGCCGTGACGCTCGACGGCATGTTTGACGTCGGAACGCTCGCCCAGATCGAGCAACTGGAAGCGATGGACGACGCGGCCTTCGCCGAAACCTTCGGCTAGTCTCCCCTGGTGCCACCGTCAGGCCGTTGCCGGCCCGGCCGGCAGATCGACGGCAGCCTCCAGACCGCCCTTGCGACCCGGCGCCGGCGAGGTGAGCGAAAGCACGCAGTCCGCGCGCTCGGCGATGGTGCGCACGATGGCCAGTCCCAGACCGCTGCCCTCGCCGGACCCGTCGGCGCGTTCGAACCGCCCCGTCAGCCGGGCCAGCGTTTCGGGTGCGATCACGGCGCCCTCGTTGATGACGCCAAGGCGCCCGGCCGGTGACAGCGTGACGGAAACCGGCGTCTCGCGCGCCCCGTGCTTCAGGGCATTCTCGATCAGGTTGCGGGCCAGGATGGCGAAAGCGTCCGGGTCCATGTCGGACAGAACATCCGCCTGCGGAAGCTCAAGCGCCACACGGCCCCTCCCCTCGGCGCGCCCGACATCCTCCGCGACCATCCTGAGGATCGGCCGCAGGTCGGCCGGGTGGCCGGTGCGCAGCCGGCCGCCTTCGGCGCGCGCCAGCTGCATCAGCTTTTCCGACAGGCGCGTCAGGCGTTTCAGCGTGGTCTCGATCTCCGCGGCCCGGCGGGCGGCGTCGGGATCGGAGGTCTCGCTTTGCAGCCTTTGCGCCTGCGCCAGCGCGCCGGCCACCGGCGTGCGCAATTCATGGGCGGCATTGGCGGCGAAGCTCCGCTCCGCCTCGAAGGCAGCCGCAAGCCGCGCCAGCAACTGGTTGACCGCCCCCGCGATCGGCGCGACTTCGCCGGGCAGGTCGTGAGCGGGCACCGGCGAGAGGTCGGACGCGCCCCGGGTGGCCACCGCGTCGCGCAGCCGGCGAAGCGGGCGGAAGCCGAGCCGGACCGCCAGCAGGATCACCGCCACGGAGAGCGGAATGACCAGCAAAAGCGGCAGGGCAAGCGCCATGCGCATCTCGCGCGCCACCTCGGCGCGGTGATCGAGCGGTTCGGCGACCGCGATGGTGATTGTCTCCTGCAGGGCCGCGTCGAAATAGAAGCGATGCGTTGCCGTCTGGCGGAACCCGACGCCGTCGAAGGCCGGAAACAGTTCCGGATCGGCGGCATGGGAGGTCAGCAGGGGGCGCCCTTGCGCGTCGCGCACGATGTAGGTGAAGAACTCGTCATGCGCGCGCAGGGTCGCGAGTTCCTGGGTCAGCCCCTCTTCCTCTCGGGCAACGATGTCCATCACGGCGAGCGGGAGGATGCGTTGCGCCGTCTCCTGAAGCGCGCTGTCGAAGACCTCGTCCATCTCGTGGCTCAGGATCGTCGCCGTCACCGTGGCCGCCGCCATCCACAGGAGGGTGACCCCCAGGCTGATCGCCAGCGCAAGCCGCAGCTGGATCGAGCGCGGCCCCCTCATGGCGCGCCGAGGCGGTAGCCCAGCCCCCGTTCGGTGGTGATCGCGCCGCGGCCGAGCTTCTTGCGCAGCCGGCTGACATGCACCTCGATGGTGTTGCTCTCGATCTCCGTGTCGAAGGAATAGAGCCGCTCTTCCAGCTGCGCCTTGGAGAGCAGCTGGCCGGGGCGCTGGACGAAGGCCTCGAACAGCACCCATTCGCGCGCCGTCAGCGCCACCGGCTTGCCGTCCTTGCGCACACTGCGGGCGGCGAGATCGATTTCCAGCGGCCCCAGCGTGACGACCGGATTGGGATTGCCGGAATAGCGCCGCGCCACGGAGCCGATGCGGGCGGAAAGCTCCGCGAGATCGAAGGGCTTGACCAGATAGTCGTCGGCGCCGGCGTTCAGCCCCTCGATCCGGTCGCTGACCTGGTCGAGCGCAGTGAGGATGATCACCGGGGTGACATCGCCGCGACCGCGCAGCTCCTTCAGGAAGGGAATGCCGCGTCCGTCCGGCAGCATCAGGTCGAGCAGCACCAGATCGTAGGCGGCAACGGCGATGGCATCGCGGGCGGCATCGAGTCGCCTGACCCAGTCAAGCGAGTGGCCGTCGGCGGCGATCTGGTCGTGCACGGCCGCGCCGAGAACGTCATCGTCTTCAATCAGCAATACGCGCATGATGGCTCGCCGTTGGTGGATCCTTGCATCTATCTCGCCTTACGGCCTTACCGCAAGCTGAAGCCCGCCGGGTGCCCGCTTCAGGTCGCCGTCAGATTGACGGTGCATGAAAAGGGCAAGATCCAAACCCTGCGGAGTGCTCGCATGAAGATGCCCCTCATTCTCCTCGCCGCGTCCTTGTCCCTTGGCGCAGCCGGTCCGGCCAGCGCCAGCGACGACGACTGCACCGTGCCGATGGCGCAATGGCAGCCGCGCAAGGCGGTCCAGACCATGGCCGAGACCAAGGGCTGGACGGTCCGGCGCATCAAGATCGATGACGGCTGCTACGAGATCAAGGGCCGCGACGCCCAGGGCCGCGCCATCGAGGTGAAGGTCGATCCGGCGACGCTGGAGATCGTGGAATTCGAGTTCGACGACTGAGACCGGCCGTCTCCAAGAGACGCCGTTTCGCCCACCTCGCCCTTTTCCCGAAGCCCGCGGTCTCGCGGGCTTTTCTTTGCGCCGCGCTCCAAGCTGACGCCAAGCTGAAGCGAAAAGCGGCAAACCGTCAGCAAGCGCTCAGGCTGGACGGCCACTCTCCCCGCATCGACAGATTTTCAAGGAGAGCTTCCATGAAGACGAAACTTGCCATTCTCGCCGCCTCCACCGCGCTCGGTGCGCTGATCGCGGTCCCCGCCATCGGCGCCATCAAGACCCTCGACCTAGACGAACCCTATGCAGCCCTCTCCAAGGGTGCGGAGACGCTCCAGCACGGCCTGCTGAAGCTCGCCAGCAATGATGACGACGATCATGACGAGAATGACGATCACGATGATGACCACGACGACGACGATGATGATGATGACGACGATGACTACGGCGGACGCCGGGGCGGCATGAACGCAGCCCCTGCCGGCAGTGTGGCCCCGCCGGCCAACGGCCTCTTCGGCACCGGCGCGGCTCCCAAGGTCAAGGTGAACTGACGGCCGTTCCTCGTCCAAACCTGCAAGGCCCGCCGCCCGCTCCGGCGGCCGGGCCGCCTTCCCCGTCCTTTCCAAGCCGGAGATCCCCGATGAAATCTCTTCTTGCCGCCCTGGCCCTTACCACCGCGCTGTCGACAGTGCTCGTCCTTCCCGGCGCCGCGCAGGCCCGGCCGGTCACCCTGACCACAACGCTGAACGCTTACGGCGGCGACGGCGCCTATCTGGCGCTTTATGTCACAGACGCCTCGGGCGCCTACAAGGGCAGCCTGTGGATGGCCGGCGGCAAGTCCAAATACTACGAGCATCTGCGCGACTGGTACCGTGCGACCGCCGGCAATACCGCCGAGATCAACGGCATCACCGGCGCCAGTGTCGGCGCGGGACGCCAGCTCTCGATCACGCTCGATCTCTCCGACGCGCTCTTCGATGCCGGCTATGTGCTGCACATCGACGCCGCCGTCGAGGACATGCGCGACAGCCCGTCGGAAATCGTCGTGCCGCTGACCTCCGCCGGCGCGGGCAAACCCACGCCCGGCCGGCGCTACATCTCCTCCTTCTCCTACGACATGTAAGGGAGACATTGCGATGATCCGCAGCCTGCACCGGTGGCCGGGCCTTATTGCCGCGGCACTCCTTGTGGTGCTCGCCCTGTCGGGCGCCGCCCTCTCGCTGTTCCCGGCGCTGGAGACCCTTCAGCCCCCGGCGCAGGCCGAGGCGCGGCTCAGCGTCGCGGAGCTCGCAACGCGGATCCAGGCCAGATATCCGGGCGTCGAACAGATCCGCCGCGCGCCGTCGGGTCAGATCACCGCCTACTGGTTTGAAGACGGCACGCCGGGCGCCGCGACAATCGATCCGGCGACCGGCGCGGGCGTCGCAAGCGCCGATGCGCCGGCCGCCCACGGCTGGCTGAAGACCCTGCACCGGTCGCTGTTCCTGGACGATGCCGGGCGGATCGCGGCGGCGGCCGGCGCGGCATCGCTGCTTCTTCTCTCGATCAGCGGCATCGCCCTTGTGGTGCGGCGCACCGGCGGCTGGCGGAAGGTGTTTTCGCCGCTCAAGGGGCCCGTGTCCGGGCGGCTGCATGTGGAGATCGCGCGGATAACCGTCACAGGACTGCTGCTGTCCTCCATCACCGCGCTTTGGATGAGCGCCTCGACCTTTTCCCTCCTGCCGGAAGGGGCCGGCCCGCCCGTCTTTCCCGCCGTCAGCGGAGAAACCGGCGCCGCCGTCGGCAACATGCCGGTGCTGCGCGAAACGCCCGTCTCCGCCTTGCGCGAGCTCACCTTCCCCTACCCCGGCGATCCGACGGATGCCTTCACGCTGAAGACCGATGCCGGCCAGGGCTATATCGACCAGGGCTCGGGCGCGCTCATCGCCTGGCGCGACCTCAGCGGCTTCGACCGGATCACCGAAACCGTCTACATGCTGCACACCGGCGAAGGCGCCTCCGTTCTCGGGCTGGTGCTTGGCCTGATGGCGCTCGGCATTCCCGTCATGGCCGGAACGGGCGTCGTGCTTTGGGCAGGCGGCGCCGGCAAACGGCCGCGCATCCGCGCCAATGTCGCGGCGGCGCGGGCCGACACGATCCTGCTGGTCGGCAGCGAGGGCGGCACCACCTGGGGATTTGCAAAAGCCCTGCATGACGCGCTCACGGGCGCCGGCCACACGGTGCACACCGATGCCATGTCGCGCTTTTCACCCGCACGCTACACGGGCGCTAGGCGGATCGTCGTGCTGGCCGCGACCTATGGCGACGGCGCGGCCCCGGCCTCGGCAGCGGGCTTCCTCGACCGGCTGGCCGCTCTGCCGACGCCCCCCGCCGCGCCGCTTGCGGTGCTCGGTTTCGGCGACCGCAACTTTCCCGCCTTTTGCGGCTTCGCCCGCGATGTCGTGGATGCGGCGGCGGCGAAAGGCTGGGCGGAACTCCTGCCGATGGACAGCGTGGACCGCCAGTCGCCGCAGGACTTCGCCCGCTGGGCGCGGGCCTTCGGCGCGGCCATCGGCACGCCGCTGGAGATCGACCACCAGCCGGTCGCGCCGCACACGGAACGTTTGACGCTCCTCTCGCGCCGCGACTACGGCACGGACATGCAGACCCCTGTCTCCATCCTGCGTTTCGCCGTGCCCCGGGTTGCCGTCTGGCGTCGCTGGCTGGGCCATGGCCTGCCGCGCTTCGCCGCCGGCGATCTCATCGGCATCGTGCCGGACGGATCGCCCGTCACCCGCTTCTATTCGCTTGCCTCGACGACAAGCGACGGCTTTGCGGAAATCTGCGTGAAGAAGCACCCCGGCGGAGTGTGCTCGGGCCAGCTTCTGGGCCTTCAGCCCGGCGACAGCGTGCGCGCCTTCGTGCGCCCCAACCCGACGTTTCGCCCGAAACGCGGCCGTGCGCCGGTGATCCTGATCGGCGCGGGAACGGGCATCGGTCCGCTCGCAGGCTTTGCCCGCGCCAACACGAAACGACGCCCGATGCATCTGTGGTTCGGTGTCCGCCATCCCGACAGCGACCTGCTTTACGGAAAGGAACTGACAGAGTGGCAGGCCGATGGACGGCTCGCCTCGCTCACCACCGCATTTTCCCGCGCGGGAACGCGCACCTACGTGCAGGACGCCTTGCGCCGCGATGGCGCGCGGGTGGCGCAGCT
This sequence comes from Paracoccaceae bacterium, assembly GCA_002709505.1. Classification (GTDB taxonomy): domain Bacteria; phylum Pseudomonadota; class Alphaproteobacteria; order Rhizobiales; family Stappiaceae; genus Stappia. Next base: position 31,831 of record PARB01000028.1, read on the forward strand.
GATCGGCGACGGCGCCGAGGTGCTCGTGTGCGGCGGGCGCGGCATGGCCGCCGGCGTCGCCGAGGCGCTCGGCGAAATCCTCGCCCCGCACGGCCTCACCCTCCAGACCCTGAAAGCAGAGGGCCGATATGGCGAAGACATTTACTGATCTCACCCGCCATGCGCTGAACGGCGCGACCATGGGCACCCGCTGGTCGGCGCTGTTTCACATGCCTGCGGACTTCGACGTGCGGCCGGTCGAACGCGCCATGGCACAGGCGGTGACCGAGGTGGATGCCCAGATGTCCACCTGGAAAGCCGACAGCGATCTCATGCGGCTGAACGCGGCCCCGACCGGTGCCTGGGTCGAGCTTCCGGCTGCGCTGATGACGGTGCTCGAGGCCGGGCTTGCGATCGGGCGCGCGTCGGACGGGGCCTTCGACATCGCCATGGGCGATGCGGTTGCAGCCTGGGGCTTCGGCCCGCAGGCGGCGGAGGAAAGCCGCATCCGCGCTGCGCTTTCCACCACGAGGCCGGCGGCGCATGACGTGGTGGAGCTCGATACCGCAGCCGGCCGGGCCCGCAAGCATGCGCCGGTGTCGC
>PARB01000029.1 GCA_002709505.1 Paracoccaceae bacterium
CTGGCGGCGATCTCCGCCTCGTAGAAGGCGGCGCCATCGCCGGAGGCGAGCGCCTTGATCACCGGATGTTCCGGGGCGTGGGTCTGCAGAAACCCACGCCCACCCCCACCAATGCGGCCGGCACGGCCCGTGACCTGGGCCAAAAGCTGATAGGTGCGCTCCGCTGCGCGCGGGTCGCCGTTCGCCAGCCCGAGATCGGCATCGACGACGCCGACCAGCCGCATCAGCGGAAAGTTGTGGCCCTTGGCGACCAGTTGGGTGCCGACCACGATATCGGCCCCGCCCTCCTCGATCACCCGCATCTCGCGGCGCAGCCGGTCGGGACCGCCCTGAATGTCCGACGACAGCACCAGCACTCGGGCATCGGGAAAGGTCTCGGCCGCTTCCTCGGCGATGCGCTCAACGCCCGGACCGCAGGCGACCAGCGACTGGGTGTCTCCGCAGGCCGGGCAATGATCGGGGGTCGGTTCCGTGTGGCCGCAATGGTGGCAGGCCAGCTGCTTGCGGAAACGGTGCTCCACCAGCCAGGCCGTGCAGTTCGAGCACTGGAACCGGTGCCCGCAGGAGCGACACAGGGTGAGCGGCGCGTAGCCGCGCCGGTTCAGGAACAGCAGCGACTGCCCGCCGCCGGCCAAAGTCTTGGCGATCGCGGTGCGCAGCGGCGGCGACAGCCATTGCCCGCGCGCGGGCCTGTCGATGCGCAGATCGACAATCGCGATCTCCGGCAGGGGCGCGCCGCTCGCCCGCTCGGGCAGTTCGAGCTTCCTGTACCGCCCCGACAGCGCATTGACCTGGCTTTCCACCGAGGGCGTTGCCGAGGCGAGGACGACCGGGAACCGGGAGATATGCCCGCGGACCACCGCCATGTCCCGGGCATTGTAGGGCACGCGGTCGTCCTGCTTGTAGGCGCCGTCGTGCTCCTCATCGACGACGATCAGTCCGAGCTCGGCGAAGGGCAGGAAAAGCGCGGAGCGCGCGCCGACGACGACGCGAACCGCGCCGTCCGCCACCCCACGCCAGACACGGGCACGCTGCTTCGGCGTGATTTCGGAATGCCACTCCGCCGGGCGCACGGCGAACCGCCGCTCGAATCGCTCCAGGAACGCACTGGTCAGCGCAATCTCCGGGATCAGCACCAGCGCCTGCCGTCTCTGGCGCAAGGCCTCGGCAACCGCCTCCAGATAGACCTCGGTCTTGCCGGAGCCGGTGACGCCGTCGAGAAGGAACGTCTGGAAGCCCTTGCCAATGCTTTCGACCAGGGTCTCCGCCGCCCTGCCCTGCATCGGCGTCAGCACCGGCGGACCGAAGTCCGGATCCGGACGCGGCGCCGGGGGCACGGCGGGCATGGAGATCACCTCCAAAGTGCCATGCGCCAGAAGCCCGTCGATCACCGAGGCACTGACGCCCGCAGCATGGGACAGGCCGCTCTTCGACCAGGCCATCCCGTCGGCCACCATCTCCAGCACCCGCTTGCGCGCGGGCGTCAGCCGGTCCGGCGGCGCCTCGCCCGCCGCAAGGCGCACGCCGGCGACCGGCGGTTCGGGATCCAGCGCCTCCGGCGAGCGCAGCACCATGCGCAACACCATGCCGGGCGTTGCCAAGGTCCAGTTGGCGACCCATTCGACCAGGGCACGCAGGTCGGGTCCAAGGGGCGGGGCCTGGTCGTAGTGATGCAGGATATCCTTCAGCCGGGCGGCCGGGACCTCGGTGGCCGCCTCGCCGCCGACGATCTCCCAGACGGCGCCGATCACCTCGCGGGGGCCGAGCGGCACGCGCACGATCGCGCCGGGCTCCACGCTCATCCCCGGCGGAACCCGGTAGCTGTAGGCCATTCCGATCGCGACCGGCAGCAGCACGCGCGCCACCACCAGCGGATCGGACCCGAACAGGTCTTGCACGGCGCTTCGGGGGGACGGTTTTTCGGTCATGGATCCTTGCAGGCTGCTGCGGCGGCGCCGCGCGGGAGCGGCCACGCGGGCGAATCGGGGCTGTCGTTGCAGGCTATCCTAGGGTATGGAAACGCACGATCGCATCAATTCCGGACCCGCGTCCGAACACGTCAGGAGCACGCGCCGCCATGAAGTTTTTCGTCGATACCGCCGATACCGGAGAGATCAAGGAGCTTGCGGCCACCGGGCTGCTCGACGGCGTCACCACCAATCCGTCGCTCATCCTCAAGTCCGGCCGGCCGATGAAGGATGTCATCACCGAGATCTGCGACCTTGTCGAGGGCCCCGTCTCCGCCGAGGTGACGGCAACCGAGGCGGACGCGATGATCGCCGAAGGCCGCGCGCTTGCCGGGATCGCCGACAACATCGCCATCAAGCTGCCGCTGACGCTCGACGGCCTGAAGGCCTGCCGCACGCTCACCGGCGAAGGCCATATGGTCAATGTCACGCTGTGCTTTTCGGCCAACCAGGCCCTGCTCGCCGCCAAGGCCGGCGCAACCTTCATCTCGCCCTTCATCGGCCGTCTCGACGATGTCAACATCGACGGCATGGACCTGATCCGCGAGATGCGCATCATCTATGACAACTACGGTTTCGAGACGGAAATCCTCGCCGCCTCGATCCGTACCGCCAATCACGTGAGGGAATGCGCGCTGGTCGGTGCCGATGTCGCAACCGTCCCGCCGGCCGTGCTCAAGGGTCTGGTCAAGCATCCGCTGACCGACAAGGGCCTGGAGCAGTTCCTCGCCGACTGGGCGAAGACCGGCCAGAGCATTCTGTAAAAACCGTTTCGGGGCGGGGGCGGACAGACCGTCTCCGCCCGCCTGCCATGCTATCCTCGTGTCATGACCGACGGCGATTCGCTTCTCGTATCCGCCCGGCCGGACGTGAACGCGGCGATGGACGACTGGCTCGACCATCTCGGCTCCGAACGGCGACTGGCCGACAAGACCCTCATCGCCTATGAGCGCGATGTACGGCAGTTCCTGCGTTTTCTCACCAATCATCTGGGCGCACCGCCTGCCATTTCCGACCTGTCGGATCTGAAGCCTCTCGACTTTCGCGGATTCCTTGCCGAGCGGCGGCGCTCCGGCGCGGAAAGCCGGTCTCTGGCGCGCGGGCTTTCGGGGCTGCGCTCTTTCCTCGGATTTCTGGAACGGCGCGGCGAGATCAACGCCACGGCCGCAGGCGCCGTGCGGGCCCCGCGCCAGCCGCGGTCCCTGCCCAAGCCCGTATCCGCCGGCGATGCCATGACCCTGGTCGACGCCGACAGCGGCCTGGATGAGGAGCCCTGGATTGCGGCCCGAAATGCCGCCGTGCTTACCCTGCTCTACGGCTGCGGCCTGCGTCTGTCGGAAGCCCTGTCGCTTACGGGTCGCACCGCCCCGCGCAAAGGCGCGCAAACGCTCCTGATTCGCGGCAAGGGCGGACGCGAACGCATCGTGCCGCTGCTGCCGGTGGTGAGCGAGGCGGTGGAGGCCTATCTCGCGGCCTGCCCGTATGTTCCGGAAGCCGACGGACCGCTGTTTCTCGGCGCACGCGGCGGGCCGCTGAGCCCGCGGATCGTGCAATATGCGATGGCGCGAATGCGCGGCGCACTCGGCCTTCCCGACAGCGCCACTCCGCATGCGCTGCGTCACTCTTTCGCCACCCACCTTCTGGCCGGCGGCGGCGATCTGCGCACGATCCAGGAACTGCTCGGCCACGCCAGCCTGTCGAGCACCCAGATCTACACGCAGGTGGATGCCGCCCGCCTGCTTGAAAGCTACGACAAGGCCCACCCGCGCGGGCGCGACAGACCGGCACGCGGATGACGGGTGAGATTTGCGCCGGCACACGGTTCCGCTTGCAGTCGGCCCGCGAAACGATCAGACTCCGCTCATGACGGTCAGCGGTGCTTTCTTCGGCGCTTCCTCTGCGGTGTTCTTCGCGCTTGCGTTCTGCGCAGGCATGCTGCCCGAGCGTGCCCGGGCGCAGGATCCCTGCCGCATTCCCGAGACCGGCCACTGGGTCAATCCGTCTGCCAGAACGCAGCAGATCCGCCGCATCGAGATCGAAAGCCATTGCGAAGGCGGTCGCGTGGTCGCGCGGATGCGCGCCTTCACGAAGTGTTCTCCGCGTGATTGCAAATGGGGATGGACGCAGGTGTATCGCACGGCCAACGGACGGCTGTTCGGTCGCTTTGCCGGGTTTTTCGGGTCGCGCGAGATCCAGGTGATCCCCATGGGCAACCGGATCGAGGCCCTGGTTACCATCGATCCGCATGACCCGAGAGAACCCGATTCCTTTCACGCGGCCATTCTTTCGCGCGAATAACCTCCGCCGACCTTCAACGGCAGGCGACTGGTCTCGCCGGCAAACCCGCGCTAACGTTTACGCAACGTCATCCGCCAGCTTCGGCAATCCCGCCATTGCGGACGGCGTGTGATGCGCGCGGCCACATGCCGCGTCTCGCCAACGGAGGAGACCACCATGCGTATTCTGACCGGATTGACGAGTGTTGCCGCCCTGATCGCCTTCACCACGGCGCCCGCGATCGCGGAGTGCAACTGGATGAAGAGCGCGCAGTCCAAGATGTCGCCTGTCGCAAGCGTGGAGATGCCGCAGTCGGATGCCATCGCCACCAACGACCTCAGCGACGACCTGGTGAAAGCCGGCGAAGCTGAAGCCAAGGTGACGCCCCTGCTTGAGGACGAGAAAGCGGCGGATTGACCGCGCGTCTCACCGCACGGACAAGACACGACAACGCCCGCCCTTCTCGCGAAGGGCGGGCGTTTTGCTTCTGACGCCGATAGCCATCCGGCCGCGGCCGGATGGTTGCGCGATCGGCCGGATCAGGCGTGGATCGGCTTGGCGAAGGCGGCCATGGCGGCTTCCTTCACGGCTTCGCTCATGGTCGGATGCGCATGGCAGGTGCGCGCCAGATCCTCCGAGGAGCCGCCGAATTCCATCAGCACCGCCGCCTCGTGGATCATCTCGCCGGCGCCATGTCCGATGATGTGAACACCGAGCACCTTGTCGGTTTCCTTGTCGGTGAGAACCTTCACGAAGCCTTCGGTGTGGTTCATCGCCTTGGCGCGGCCATTGGCCATGAAGGCGAATTTGCCGACCTTGTAGTCGACGCCTTCCGCCTTCAGCTGTTCTTCCGTCTTGCCGACATCGGCGACCTCGGGGCTGGTGTAGACCACGCCCGGGATCACGCCGTAGTTCACGTGGCCGGCCTGACCGGCAAGGATCTCCGCAAGCGCGACGCCCTCATCCTCGGCCTTGTGGGCGAGCATCGGGCCGGCGATCACGTCGCCGATGGCGTAAATGCCCGGAACGTTGGTCTGGTAGTGGGCATCCGTCTTGACGCGGCCGCGCTCGTCCAGCTCGACGCCAACCTCGTCGAGCCCCAGCCCGGAGGTGACCGGACGACGGCCGATCGCGACCAGCACGACGTCGGCTTCCAGCGTCTCGGCCGCCGCTTCGCCGCCGGCTGCCGGCTCGACGGTCACGGCAAGCTGCTTTCCCTTCTTCTCCACGGCGGTGACCTTGGAGGACAGATGGAAGGTCATGCCCTGCTTCTTCAGGATGCGCTGGAAATTCTTCGAGACGTCCGCGTCCATGGGCCCGAGGATCTTGTCCATGAATTCGACCACGACCACCTCGGATCCGAGGCGGCGCCAGACCGAGCCAAGCTCCAGGCCGATGACGCCCGCCCCGATGACGAGAAGCTTGTTCGGAACCTTGTCGAGTTCCAGCGCGCCGGTGGAAGAGACGACCTGCTTTTCGTCGATCTCGACGCCGGGCAGCGGGGCGACATCCGATCCGGTCGCGATCACGATCGACTTGGCCTCGAGGATCGTGGTCGATCCATCCTCCGCCTTCACCTCGACGCGGCCGGCTGAGAGAATGCGCCCCGTGCCGTGATGGGCGGTGATCTTGTTCTTCTTGAACAGGTAGTCGATGCCGCCAACGTTGCCGTCGATGGTCTTTTGCTTGTGCGCCATCATCGCCTTGAGGTCGAGCTTGGGCTTGCCGACCTTGATGCCGAAGTCCTCGAAGCTGTGGCCGGCCTCCTCGAAGAGTTCGGAAGTGTGGAGCAGCGCCTTGGACGGGATGCAGCCGATGTTGAGGCAGGTGCCGCCATGGGTGGCGCGCTTTTCGACCACGCCGACCTTCAGGCCAAGCTGGGCCGCCTTGATGGCGCACACATAGCCGCCAGGACCGGTTCCGATGACGAGAAGATCATAGTCTGCCATTGCAAATCGCCTCTTTGTTCGCAGCACACCGGCGTCTAGCGGCCGGCCTTCTGGAAATCGTGTTTCGCGATCGGGCCATTGCACGCCGCGACCGCCCTGCGTGAGGAAAGCGGGTGCCGCGAGGGCGGCGATCCGCTTTCCGTCGTGTCCATTCCGCCGCCGGCCCTAACGCTCCGAAAGGGCCAGACGCAGGCCGAAACCGGCAAATGCGACGGCAACCGTGCGCCGGATCCAGTCCATCGCCCGCGCACTGCGCAAAACCCTTGCGCCAACCGCGGACGCGGACAGCCCGTAAATGCAAAAGACCGCGAAGGTGATCGCCATGAACGCGGCCCCCATCTCGACCATCTGCCGGCTCGCAGACCCCGCTCCCGGCGTGATGAACTGGGGAAGAAACGCCAGGAAGAAGACCGAGAGCTTCGGGTTCAGGATGTTGATCAAAAATCCGGTGCGGGCGATCCTGACCCAGCCCGGCGGCACGTCCCCCGCCCTGCCCAGCGACAACGGCCCCGTATCGCGCAGGGTCTGCCACGCCAGATAGAGCAGGTAGGCGACGCCGGCGTATTTCAACGCCTGGAACACGAGAGCGCTCGCATGAAGCAGCGCGGCCAGCCCGGCGACCGACGCAAGGATCGCCGGAACGATCCCCAGCGTACAGCCAAAGGCCGCGGCAAGGGCGCCCGCGCGCCCGCGCGCAAGTCCGGTCGCAACCGTGTAGATGACCCCGGTCCCAGGGATCATCACCACGATCAGCGCGGCTATGAGAAACTCCGTTCCCATGCGTTCTTTCCCCTCCGCGCCGGCTTGAGGTTCCTTAGAGGTCCAGCACCAGACGCTGGATGTCCTCGAGGCTTTCCTTGACGCGCACCAGGAAGGTCACCGCCTCCTTGCCGTCGACGATGCGGTGATCGTAGCTGAGCGCCAGATACATCATCGGGCGCGCGACGATCTCGCCGTTCACCACCATCGGGCGCTCCTGGATCTTGTGCATGCCGAGGATGCCGGACTGCGGCGCGTTGAGGATCGGCGAGGACATCAGCGATCCGTAGACGCCGCCATTGGAGATGGTGAAGGTGCCGCCCTGCATGTCGGCCATGCCGAGCTTGCCGTCCCGCGCCTTGCGCCCGAGGCCGGCAATCGTCTTCTCGATCTCGGCGATCGACATCTGGTCCGCGTCGCGAACGACCGGCACGACCAGACCGCGGTCGGTGCCGACGGCGACGCCGATGTGGCAGAAGTTCTTGTAGATCACGTCGGTGCCGTCGATCTCGGCGTTGACCGCCGGAACTTCCTTCAGCGCATGGCAGACGGCCTTGGTGAAGAAGCCCATGAAGCCGAGCTTCACGCCGTGCTTCTTCTCGAAGAGGTCCTTGTACTGCTTGCGCAGCTCCATCACCGGGCCCATGTCCACCTCGTTGTAGGTGGTCAGCATGGCGGCCGTGTTCTGGGCATCCTTCAGCCGGCGCGCGATGGTCTGGCGCAGCTTGGTCATGCGCACACGCTCCTCGCGCGGCTCGTCCTCGGCCGGCGGCGCGGCACGCGCCGGAGCCGGGGCGGAAGCCTGCTCAGCCGACTTGGCGGTCATGCCGGAGGCAACCGCGGCGATCACGTCGCCCTTGAGCACCTGGCCGCGCTTGCCGCTGCCCGACACCTGATCGGCGGAGACACCCTTTTCCTGCATCATCTTCGACGCGGACGGCGCGGGCGGCATGTCGGTGCCGGACGTCTTCGCCGGCGCCGGCGTTGCCTCGGCCTTGGCCGCAGGCGCGGCCGCAGCCGCACCGCCGCCCGGCGCGATCTTCAAGAGCAACTGGTTCGGCGTCACCGTGTCGCCGGTGGCAGCGGCGATCTCGACGACGGTGCCCGCGACCGGTGCCGGGATCTCCTGCGCGGCCTTGTCCGTCTCCAGTTCAACCAGGATGTCGTCGGCCTTCACGCTGTCGCCGACCTTGACGAACCATTCGCCGACATCGGCCTCAGTCACGCTCTCTCCGGCGGCAGGCACGACCACGTCAACGGTCTCCTGCGATCCCTTGTCGGCCTGCTTCGGCTCTTCGGACTTCGCCTCGGCCTTGGCCTCGGACTTGGCCGCAGCCGGCTTGGCCGCAGCTCCCGCGCCCTCCTCGATCTGTCCAAGAAGCGTTCCGACCTCGACGGTGTCGCCCTCCTTGACGAGAAGGTCGCCCAGCGTCCCCGAGGCGGGGGCCGGGACCTCGACGGTCACCTTGTCGGTTTCCAGTTCGACGATCGGCTCGTCGGCGGTCACCGCGTCGCCGGGCTTCTTGTACCACTGCGCGATGGTGGCCTCGGTAACGGACTCGCCAAGGGTGGGCACTCGGATTTCGGTCGCCATGATCTCAGTCTCTTTCATCCACTGGCAGCGCGGAGACTGCATCACTCCGCGTGCGAAACGTCGGGGCGCCATCCGCCCCCTGGCCTTGCCGCCCGCGACGCATGGCGGGGCGGAAGGTCACGAAATGCTGCAAAGGGTCCCGGCCGCGCGTTGCCGGCGGCCGGGACCTCAAGGTCAATCTGCAAACGCCTCGTCGAGGAAGGCCTGCAACTGGGCCAGATGCTTGGACATCAGGCCGGTGGCGGTCGCTGCGGAGGCAGCGCGTCCGACATAGCGCGGCCGGGTGTGCTTTGCCTCGATCTGGGTCAGGACCCACTCGACATAGGACTGGATGAAGAACCAGGCTCCCATGTTCTTGGGCTCTTCCTGACACCAGACGATGTCGGCGTCCTTGAACCGGGCGAGCTCGGTGACCAGCGCCTTCGTCGGGAACGGATAGAGCTGCTCGACGCGCAGGAGATAGACGTCGTCGATGCCGCGCTTTTCGCGCTCCTCGAACAGGTCGAAATAGACCTTGCCCGAACACAGGACGACCCGGCGGATCTTCTCGTCCGCGACCAGCTTGATGCCGGCGTCTGGATCCATCTGCGCGTCGTCCCACAGCAGGCGGTGGAACGTCGAGCCGTTGGTGAACTCGTCCAGCCGGCTCACCGCACGCTTGTGACGCAGAAGCGACTTCGGCGTCATCAGGATCAGCGGCTTGCGGAAGTCGCGCTTCAGCTGGCGACGCAGGATGTGGAAGTAGTTCGCCGGCGTCGTGCAGTTCGCGACCTGCATGTTGTCTTCCGCGCACATCTGCAGGAACCGCTCGAGGCGGGCGGAGGAATGCTCCGGACCCTGGCCCTCATAGCCGTGCGGCAGCAGGCACACGAGACCGGACATGCGCAGCCACTTGCGTTCGCCCGACGACAGGAACTGGTCGAAGACCACCTGCGCGCCATTGGCGAAATCGCCGAACTGGCCTTCCCAAAGCGTCAGCGCGTTCGGCTCGCTCAAGGTGTAGCCGTATTCGAAGCCGAGCACGGCCTCTTCCGAGAGCATCGAGTTGATGACCTCGTAGCGCGACTGGGTCTCGCTCAGGTGGTTGAGCGGGATGAAGCGGCTCTCGTCTTCCTGGTCGTAGAGGACGGAGTGGCGCTGCGAGAAGGTGCCGCGCTCGCAGTCCTGTCCCGACAGGCGCACCGGATGGCCGTCGAGCAGAAGCGAGCCGAAAGCAAGCGCCTCTGCGGTCGCCCAGTCCACGCCCTGGCCGGTCTCGAACATCTTCTTGCGGTTGTCGAGGAAGCGGCGGATCGTGCGGTGCACGTTGAAGCCCTCGGGGACGCTGGTGAGCGCCTTGCCGATACGGTCGATGTCGTCCTTTGAGACGCTGGTCTGCCCGCGACGGGGATCTTCCAGATCCTTCGCCTGCTTCATGCCGGCCCATTTGCCGTCCAGCCAGTCGGCCTTGTTCGGCTTGTAGGCCTGTCCCGCCTCGAACTCGGCGTCCAGGCGGGCGCGGATGTCGCCGCGCATCTTTTCCAGCTCCTCGGAGGTGAGGACGCCTTCCGCGATCAGCTTTTCCGCATAGATCTGCAGCGTCGTCGGATGCTTGCGGATCTTGCGGTACATGATCGGCTGGGTGAACGCCGGCTCGTCGGACTCATTGTGCCCGAAGCGGCGGTAGCAGATCATGTCGATCACCACCGGCTTGCCGAAGAGCTGACGGAACTCCGTCGCGACCTTTGCCGCATAGACGACCGCTTCCGGATCGTCGGCGTTGCAGTGGAAGATCGGCGCCTCGATCATCTTCGCCACATCGGAAGGGTAGGGCGAGGAGCGCGAGAAGCGCGGATTGGTGGTGAAGCCGATCTGGTTGTTGATGATCACATGGATCGAACCGCCAGTACGGTGACCGCGCAGGGACGACAGGCCAAGGCATTCGGCAACCACACCCTGGCCGGCAAACGCCGCGTCGCCGTGCAGAAGCAGCGGCAGCACCTTGGAGCGGTCGACCTCGGTCGTCTCGATGAACCGCCCGTCGACGGCCGACAGCTGGTCCTGCTTGGCGCGGGCCTTGCCCAGCACCACGGGATCGACGATCTCCAGATGGGAGGGGTTGGCTGTCAGCGACAGGTGCACCCGGTTGCCGTCGAACTCGCGGTCCGACGAGGCGCCGAGGTGATACTTGACGTCGCCCGAGCCTTCCACGTCATCGGGCGTGAACGACCCGCCCTTGAACTCGTGGAAAATCGCGCGAAGCGGCTTGCCCATGACCTGGGAGAGCACGTTGAGACGGCCGCGGTGGGCCATGCCCAGCACGATTTCCTCGACGCCCAGCGCGCCGCCGCGCTTGATGATCTGCTCGAGCGCGGGCAGCAGCGCCTCGCCGCCGTCCAGGCCGAAGCGCTTGGTACCGGTGTATTTGACATCGAGGAACTTCTCGAAGCCCTCGGCCTCCAGCAGCTTATTGAGGATCGCGCGCTTGCCCTTGGGCGTGAACTCGATTTCCTTGTCCGGCCCCTCGATGCGCTCCTGGATCCAGGCTTTCTCGGCCGGATTGGAGATATGCATGAACTCCACGCCGAGCGTGGAGCAATAGGTCCGCTTCAGGATGCCCAGCATCTCGCGGATGGTCGCGAATTCCAGGCCCAGCATGTAGTCGATGAAGATCTTGCGGTCCCAGTCCGCCTCGGTGAACCCGTAGGCCGACGGATGCAGCTCCTCGTGATCGACACGCTCCTTGAGATTTAGCGGATCGAGATCGCCGTGAAGATGGCCGCGCATGCGATAGGCGCGGATCATCATCAGCGCGCGCACGGAATCGCGCGTCTGCTGCTGGACGTCCGCATCGCTCAGCGTCTTGCCTGCGACTTCCGCCTTGGACTTGATCTTGTCGCCAAGCGCCTTTTCGACCGGCGCCCAGTTGCCGTCGAAGGCATTGACCAGGTCGCCATTGGCCGTCACCGGCCAGTCGCTGCGCTTCCAGGACGCGCCGCGCGCCTCCTTCAGCACATCGGCTTTTTCATCGGAGAGGTTTGAGAAGAAATCACGCCAGGTCTCGTCGAGAGAGCCGGGATCTTCCTTGAAGCGCGCATAAAGATCTTCGATATACGCCGCGTTGCCGCCGTACAAAAACGACGTCATCGCGAATGCAGTGTTCGCGTCTTGCCGAGCCATCACAAAAGCGGGGTATCCCCCGCCCGCCTGTTGAGGGGAGCCCTTTCACGCAGCGCCCCAGAGAACGGATGTGGGATGGGCAGGCGCAGGGCGTGTCCCGCGCCAACCCCATTGTCAGTCCAAACAATACCATCGGTACACGGGAACGTGCCCCAAGGGAAGGTCCCGTGACCGATATGGTGCTGCGGTCACGGTTAATTTCCCGTGACCACGTGGGGTCAGCCCTTCAGAACTTCAAGAAGGGTTTCGCCAAGCTTGGCCGGGGACGGCGAGACCTTGATCCCGGCCGATTCCATGGCCTCGATCTTGTCTTCCGCGCCGCCCTTGCCGCCGGAGATCACGGCGCCGGCATGGCCCATGGTGCGGCCCGGAGGCGCCGTGCGGCCGGCGATGAAGCCCGCCATCGGCTTGGAGCGGCCCTTCTTGGCCTCGTCCTTGAGGAACTGTGCGGCCTCTTCCTCGGCCGAGCCGCCGATCTCGCCGATCATGATGATCGACTGCGTCTCGTCGTCGGCGAGGAACATCTCCAGGATGTCGATGAACTCGGTGCCCTTGACCGGATCGCCGCCGATGCCGACGGCCGTCGTCTGGCCGAGGCCGGCATTGGAGGTCTGGAACACCGCCTCATAGGTCAGCGTGCCGGAGCGCGACACGACGCCGACCGAGCCCTTCTTGAAGATGGAGCCCGGCATGATGCCGATCTTGCACTCTTCCGGGGTCAGGACGCCCGGGCAGTTCGGGCCGAGAAGGCGCGAGTTGGACTTCTCCAGCCGGCGCTTGACCTTGACCATGTCGGCAACCGGAATGCCTTCCGTGATGCAGACGATGAAGGGGACTTCCGCGTCGATCGCCTCGATGATCGCCGCACCGGCGCCTGCCGGCGGAACGTAGATCACGGAGGCGTCCGCGCCGGTCGCTTCCTTGGCTTCGCCGACGGTGGCGAAGATCGGGAGCTCGGCCGCGCTGTCGAGACCGGACGACCAGGTCTCGCCGCCCTTCTTCGGGTGCACGCCGGCGACCATCTTGGTGCCGTAATACTCAAGCGCCTGTTCGGTGTGGAACGTGCCGGTCTTGCCGGTCAGTCCCTGAACGATGACCTTGGTGTCCTTGTTGACGAGAATGGACATTATGCGCCCCCCTTCACGGCCTTGACGATCTTCTGCGCCGCGTCGTCGAGATCGTCGGCGGCGATGACGTTCAGGCCGCTCTCATTGATGATCTTCTTGCCCTGTTCCACGTTCGTGCCCTCGAGGCGCACGACGAGGGGAACCTTCAGGCCGACATCCTTCACAGCCGCGACCACGCCTTCCGCGATCACGTCGCAGCGCATGATGCCGCCGAAGATGTTGACCAGGATGCCCTTAACGTTCGGATCCGACGTGATGATCTTGAAGGCCGCGGTGACCTTTTCCTTGGAGGCGCCGCCACCGACGTCCAGGAAGTTGGCCGGCTCGGCCCCATAGAGCTTGATGATGTCCATGGTCGCCATTGCAAGGCCGGCGCCGTTCACCATGCAGCCGATGTCGCCATCGAGCGCCACATAGGCGAGGTCGTACTTGGAGGCCTCGATTTCCTTGGCGTCTTCCTCGGTCTTGTCGCGCAGTTCCATGATGTCGTCATGACGGAACAGCGCATTGCCGTCGAAGGAGACCTTGGCGTCGAGAACGCGCAGGTGGCCGTCCTTCATAACGATCAGCGGGTTGACCTCGAGCAGCGCCATGTCCTTCTCGACGAAGGCCTTGTAGAGGATCGGGAAGAGCGTCATGCCGTCGGCGCGGGCGTCGCCCTCAAGCTTCAGCGCGTCGCAGAGCTTCGTCGCGTCGGCTTCGGTGACGCCCGTGTCCGGATCGATCGGCAGCGTGACGATCTTTTCCGGCGTCTCTTCGGCAACGGCCTCAATGTCCATGCCGCCTTCCGTCGAGACGACGAAGGCCGGACGGCCGACGGTGCGGTCGACGAGGATCGAGAGATAGAGCTCGCTCTCGATGTCGGCGCCGTCCTCGATGTAGAGGCGGTTGACGACCTTGCCGGCGTCGCCGGTCTGCGCGGTCACCAGCGTGTTGCCGAGCATCTCGGCGGCGTGGGCCTTGACCTCGTCGATCGAGAAGGCAAGGCGAACGCCGCCCTTGGCGTCGGGGCCGAGTTCCTTGAACTTGCCCTTGCCGCGGCCGCCGGCGTGGATCTGCGACTTCACCACCCAGAGCGGACCGGGAAGCTGCTTGGCGGCTGCCTCGGCCTCGTCGGCGGAAAAGATGGGTACGCCATTTGCAACAGGCGCGCCGAAGGCTTTCAGCACCTGCTTGGCCTGGTATTCATGGATATTCATGCGTCACTCCCCCAGTGTCGGAGACGGTTCGCGTCATGCGAAACGGGAGGCTCGAGGCCTCCCGCATGTGTTGGTTCAGGCCAGCGCCGGCTGGATCTTCTTGCAGGCCTCGACGAGGCCGTCGACGGAGGCCACGGACTTGTCGAACATCGCCTTCTCGTCGGCGTTCATCTCGATCTCGATGACCCGCTCGACGCCATTGGCGCCGATGACGACCGGCACGCCGACATAGGTGTTGGAGAGGCCGTACTGGCCGGTCAGATGCGCGGCGCAGGGCACGACGCGCTTCTTGTCCTTCAGGTAGCTCTCTGCCATGGCGATCGCGGAAGACGCCGGGGCGTAGAAGGCCGAGCCGGTCTTCAAAAGGCCGACGATCTCGGCGCCGCCGTCGCGGGTGCGCTGGACGATCTCTTCAAGACGCTCGGCCGTGCACCAGCCCATCTTCACCAGATCCGGGAGCGGAATGCCGGCAACCGTGGAGTAGCGCGTCAGCGGGACCATGGTGTCGCCGTGGCCGCCCAGCACGAAGGCCGTGACGTCTTCAACGGAGACGTCGAACTCTTCGGCGAGGAAATAGCGGAAGCGGGCGCTGTCGAGCACGCCGGCCATGCCGACGACCTTGTTCGCCGGGAGGCCGGAGAACTTCTGCAGAGCCCAGACCATCGCGTCGAGCGGGTTGGTGATGCAGATGACGAAAGCGTCCGGCGCATGCGCCTTGATGCCCGCACCGACCTGCTCCATCACCTTCAGGTTGATTTCCAGAAGGTCGTCGCGGCTCATGCCCGGCTTGCGCGGCACGCCGGCGGTGACGATCACCACGTCCGAACCGGCAATCGCCTCGTAGGAGTTCGCGCCTGACAGCTTCGCGTCGAAGCCGTCGACCGGCGAGGATTCGGCAAGGTCGAGCGCCTTGCCCTGGGGCGTTCCTTCGGCAATGTCGAAGAGCACGATGTCGCCGAGTTCCTTCAGGCCGGCGAGGTGGGCGAGCGTGCCGCCAATCTGTCCCGCGCCGATCAAAGCGATCTTGTTCCGAGCCATATCCTATTGCTTCCCTTTACGTAAAATGGAGCACATACCGCATCAACGGTCGCGCATGGCGATAAACCGTTTGGCGCCGGGGCGCAAGCCAATCGAAGGGATAGGGCGTCAGGCTGCCCTATGAGTCACCTTCGCTCAGCCAGTCCTCGGACCGCATCTCGATCAGCCGGGAAACCGTGCGCTGGAACTCGAAGGATTCGGTCCCGGTCGTGGCAACATACAGCTCCTCCGGCTCCGCCTCGGCCGAGAGAACCAGCTTGTTGCGGTTGTTGTAGAGCGTGTCGATCAGGTTGATGAACCGTTTGGCGGCGTTGCGCTGGGGCAGGTCCATCACCGGAACGCCCTCGATCACGAAGGTATGGTAGGACAACGCCAGGCGCTGGTAATCGGCAGCTCCCAGCGGCCGCTCGCAAAGTTCCGTAAACGTAAACCTGGCGACGCCGGCTGCGGTGCGCGACACCGGAATGTGCCGCCCCTTGACCTCCAGCTCCTCGCTGTGGGCCTTCAGCCCGTGGGTCAGCTTGCGCCACAGCTCCTCCACCCCGCGATCCGTCTCCGGTCCGAGCGGCGTCAGGTAGAGCGGGGCACCGGCCAGTTTCTCCAGCCGATAATCCGTGCGCGCGTCGAGGCAGACCACATCGACCCGGGTTTTCAGCAACTCGACGAAGCCGAGAAAATGCCCCCGGTTGAGGCCGTCCTTGTAGAGATCGTCGGGATCGACGTTGGACGTCGCGACCACCACGACACCCTGCTCGAACAGCCGCGTGAACAAACGCCCGAGTATCATCGCGTCGGCAATATCGGTGACGGTAAACTCGTCGAAACACAGAAGCCGCGTTTCCTGCGAGAGCTCCGCGGCCACCGGGGGAATCGGATCGTCGCCGGCGATCTCGCCGTCGCGGATCGCCGCACGGACCCGGTGCACCCGCTCGTGCACATCGGCCATGAACTCGTGGAAATGCACGCGCCGTTTCTTGCGGGCGACCGCGATGTCGAAAAACAGGTCCATCAGCATGGTCTTGCCACGCCCGACCTTGCCCCAGACGTAAAGCCCCTTGGGCGCATCCTGTGCTGCGCCGCGCTTGCCGAAAAGCCAGCCAAGCGCGCTCTTTTTCGATGCGGGACCGGTTTCCGCCAAAACGGCGTTCAACCGGTCGAGAGCGGCAACGACCTGCGCCTGGGCGGGATCGAACTCGATCTCCCCCGCCTCGATCAGCGCCTTGTAGCGCCCGTCCACCGTATGGGTGATGGCAATGCCGGACGACCGTGCGCTGGAGGCCGTCATCGCCGGCAGTCCTTGCGCGCCAGCGGCGAAACGGGGCACATCGACAGGCAGGGACCTGAAGATGGATGGGCATCCGGAAGAAACGTCACGTGACCCTCGCAAGCAGCTTTTGCCATGCCGGGATAACGCGGCGAAGGAGACGCTGCAAGAGATTGGCGGCGGACGAGAGGTGCAATCGCGACGACGAGGCCAAAGGGACCGCGTCTACGCCCGCCCGTCGTCCTCGCTGGACGCGGGCATAAACGCGGTATCGACCGGGACCTGGAGCCCGGTTGCCAGCCGGTTGGTCTCGCTCGCCATGCCGACGATGGCAAGCAATTCGCCGAGTTGGGCTTCGCTCATTCCCTTTGCGCGCGCGGCAGCCGTATGCGAGCGGATGCAATATTCGCAGCCGTTGACGATGGAGACGGCCACATAGAGCATCTCCTTCGTCAAGGGATCGATCTCGCCCGGCCCCATCACCTCCTTGAGGCTGCCCCAGGTCCGTTCCAGCAAGGCCGGATCATTCGCCAGGACGCGCCAGAAGTTGTTGATGAAGTCGGTGTTGCGCGTTGCCTTGATGTCCGCGATCACGGCTGCGGAGCGCTCGGGCAGCGCGGCATCGTCCAGGACGGGCCAGATCGACATGGGATGTCTCCGAATTCAGTGTCGGCCCCGCGCTCAGCGGAACACGGAAATCGGCGCGCCGCTGGTGGTGCGGCCGGCGAAACGCTCCGCCCCGGTCGCGTACAGTTGCGCGACGGTGGCGCCGGTGTTGTCCTTGAGGATCACCTCCTTGCCCTGCAGGTCCCAGGCGGAGACGGTCTGCAGCGTCGGAGTCGCGCAGCCGCGCGAGTTAGCCCGGTAGCCGCCTTCCCAGGTGGTGAGCGTCATGAAGAGCTTGCAATTGTCTGCCCCCGAGGCCAGCGACCAGCCGCCCAGCATGTCGCTGCGCCCGATCTCGCGCGCACCTGCCGGCGGTCCGCCGGCGAGCGGATCGACGCCGGCGACCTGGGTTTCGCCATCCAGCGGCGCGGTCCCGTCCAGCGTCTGCATGTCCTGTTGGGTCATTGTCGGGTCGAGCGGCTCGAGCGACTGGCTGGCAACCGGCGCTGTGGGCGTCGCCGGAAGCGGCGCCGAGCGGCTGCCATAGCCGAGCCGCTGACATCCTGCGAGCGCGAGGGTCACGCAAATGACGGCGGTCATCTGCTTGCTCAGCCGGGCCTTGCGAAGCGGGGCGGTTCCGATCATGCGCTGTTCTTCCTTGTGCTGTCCGTCCGGCAGGAATCGGTGACGCAGTCTAGCGCACCGGATTGCTGGCTGCCCATGTCGATCCTCGACGTTTATGGTGACCAAATCGTTGACGCAACCGTCAAGCTCGCCATCAAACTGCCGCAGTAAAGAGGCCAGAGTGTGAGTTCGGTCTGGGGAGACCTTCAAGGAGTGGCGCAACTCGACCAGGAGCGCCCCATGCCGCATACACCAGAAGCCGGCTCAACCGGATACTTTCGCAAGCTTACCTTTGCCGACCAGACGCGGTTTCGCGACCATCTGCTGCGCCTCGACCCCGGCGCCCGGCGGGCGCGTTTCGCCATGCCGGCGAGCGACGCCTTCCTGCGCTGCTATGCCGAGACCAGTTTTTCGCTGGACGCCGTTCTGCACGGCTACGTGGTCGACGGACATCTTCGCGCCGTGGCGGAACTGCGCCCCTGCGGCGACATCCGCACGGCGGAGGCCGCGTTTTCCGTGGAAGACATCTGCCGGCAGGCCGGTGTCGGCACGCGGTTGATGGAACTCACCCTGATCGCCGCGCGCAATCGGGGCTGCCACCGCATCTACATGAATTGCCTTGCGACCAACCGGGCCATGCAGCAGCTCGCCCGCAAGTTCACCAAGGACCTGACCTTCGAGATGGGCGACATCGTCGGCCGCATCGATCCGCGCTCGGCCTCGCCGTTCAGCCACCTGCGCGAACAGACGTCGGACGTCTTCGGCACCCTCGGCGGCTGGATCGACGGCTCGCGCGCGATGCTGCGCGGCCGATCCTGAAAGAGGCAAGGCGCCGGCGATTGGGCACCTTGTCACGCCGATCGCCGCAAGACGCGGCGATCGGTCCCGCCGCCGGCGAATCGCATCCCGATTTCCCGCCGCAGCGTCGCGAAGGCGTCCCGGGCCTGCTGGATCGGGCTTGCCGCCTCCCGCCCGGGTGCGAGTGACCAGCACATGTGGCGGGTCGGCCCGCCCCAGATTTGGCCGGTTGCGGCCGCAACCCCCGGCGTCAGCGCAACGACGACATCCGGCGAGGGCGCATGCGGCAACGCGAACAGCTCCCAGGGCTTCGGCACAAGACCGCCGCAGGGGATGCCGTTTTCCGCCAGCACGCGCGCGGTTGCCGGGGCCAGGTGGCTGGCGGGCGCAAGCCCTGCGGAAAACGCGCGCAGGCTGCCGTCGCTGACGGCGTTGAGACACGCCTCCGCCATCGGACTGAGGCCCGCATTGTCATTGCATACAAACAAGATCGTCATCGTCATGCCAGTTCCTGCCGTTTGCGACACGCCCCACTTCAACCCGCGGGAAGCTGTAACGTTCCGGCAAAACGCCAGTATGACGAAACCCGGATGAGTTCCGGCGACTTCGTGACGAGATTGGGATCGCGAGGCTATCCGGCATCCGCACGCGAACCGGAAAAGCTGTCGAAGGCCGCCAGCGCCTCGGCGCCATAGATCATCGACGGGCCGCCGCCCATGTAGACGGCAACGCCGATGGCCTCCATCACCTCCTCACGCGTCGCGCCGTATCGGGCGGCGGCCTTGGCGTGATAGGCGAGACAGCCGTCGCATCTGACCGTGATGCCGATGGACAGCGCGATCAGCTCCTTGGTCTTGGAATCGAGCGCGCCGGCCCCGATGGCCGAGCGGGCGATCTCGTGAAACCCCTTCGCGACGCCGGGGATCCCGCTGCGAAGCTCGCCCATGCGTGCATCCGTCTGGGCGATAAAGGCATTCCAGTCACTGACGGCCATGCGTCTGTCTCCTTGGTGTGGTGATGACCTCCCAGGCCATTTTCCAAGACACAGCATCCGCGGCACCCGCGCGCCATGCGCTGGATCAAATCCCCGGACGCAAGGGCTGCGACCTTGACGCGGCGACGAAAAGGGCGAAAACCAGAAGCAAGAGGCAGCCAACCCGTCAGCTCAGGATATTTTCCATGCCATTCGCCATCTGGTGCGTTCTCGCGGCCGCCATCCTGCCGATCCTTTCCGCCTTTCCGGCGAAGCTGTCGAAAGACTTCGACAATGCCAATCCGCGCGACCCGGCCTACTGGAAGAGCGGATTTCGCGCTCGCGCCGCCGGCGCACAGGCGAACGGCTTCGAGGCCTTCCCGATCTTCGCGGTGGCAGTCATCGTCGGCCTGTGGCAGGGCGGCGACGCCGGCTGGATCGACCAACTCGCCGGGCTCTTCATCGGCGCGCGACTGATCTACATCGCCTGCTACTGGAGCGACCGCGCCACCCCGCGCTCGATCGCCTGGGCCGTCGGCTTCCTGTCGAGCGTCGCGACCTTCACCAGCCCCGTGTGGAGCTGAGGGACCCCTCGGTTCGTCCACCAGATCGCATGCAGGTATGACCGATAATACGACTGCGGCAGCCGGCTGGCGGCAAGCCGAGCAGCAGGCGGCGCGCCCCGACAATCCGTCACTGGAAAGCCCGGACCACGTGTCGCCGGCGCCGTCTTGCCGAAACGGCGTTCACGGCAGCACCTCCGCTGTCCCGGCCCGCTCAAGACGGACAGGATGCACCAACCGTCCGCGCGCCGCGATCACTCCGCCCAGACGTTTGCATTCTCGGCAAAATCCGGACGCTGAGGCTTGACCACGCAGAAGCGGTGACCGCTCGGCGCCTGCATCACCACCCAGCCCTTGAGCGCCGCAACCCGTGTTGCGCCGAGCCGCTCCAGCCGCCCGACCTCGGCCTCGATGTCGTCCGTCTCGATGTCGAAATGAACGCGCGGGGCGTGATCCACGGCCTGGACCAGAACCCGGACCTCTGCCTCCGGGCCCTTGAGATCGCGATATTTCGGATCGATCGGCTCTGACTCGCGCTCCCGTCCAAGCGCGGCTGCCCAGAACGCTTCATGCGCCGCAGCATCCTCGCCCTGACAGTCGATC
This sequence comes from Paracoccaceae bacterium, assembly GCA_002709505.1. Classification (GTDB taxonomy): domain Bacteria; phylum Pseudomonadota; class Alphaproteobacteria; order Rhizobiales; family Stappiaceae; genus Stappia. The sequence goes on from PARB01000029.1 coordinate 20,501, forward strand.
ACCACCACGCCCAACCGGCTCCTGTGCATCGCCTCGTCTCCAAATACAAATTGAACAAAACGCGAACACTGGAACACGCCGCACAGTTGAACGCAAGCCCTGCGCACAGCAAAAAGCCGCCCCGAGGGGCGGCTTTTCGACCATTCGGCGATGGAACCCGAGCGCGTCAGACGCGGCGTTCGACCATCATCTTCTTGATCTCGGCGATGGCCTTGGCCGGGTTCAGGCCCTTCGGGCAGGCCTGCGAGCAGTTCATGATCGTGTGGCAGCGGTACAGGCGGAAGGGGTCTTCCAGATCGTCCAGACGCTCGCCGGTCGCTTCGTCGCGGCTGTCGATCAGCCAGCGGTAGGCCTGCAGCAGCACGGCCGGACCGAGGTAACGGTCGCCGTTCCACCAGTAGCTCGGGCAGGAGGTCGAACAGCAGGCGCAGAGAATGCACTCATAGAGCCCGTCGAGCTTGGCGCGGTCCTCGTGGGACTGGCGCCACTCCTTCTCCGGAGCCGGCGTCGTCGTCTTCAGCCAGGGCTCGATGGAGCGGTGCTGGGCGTAGAAGCGCGTCAGGTCCGGCACCAGGTCCTTGACCACCGGCATGTGCGGCAGCGGATAGATCTTCACCGGACCGGCGCCGATCTCTTCCATGCCCTTGGTGCAGGCCAGCGTGTTGGTGCCGTCGATGTTCATCGCGCAGGATCCGCAGATGCCCTCGCGGCAGGAGCGGCGGAAGGTCAGCGTCGGGTCGATCTTGTCCTTGATGTAGATCAGACCGTCGAGGACCATCGGGCCGCAGTCGTCCTTGTCGATGAAATAGGTATCGACGCGCGGGTTGCGCCCGTCGTCCGGGTTCCAGCGGTAGATCCGGAACTCGTGCAGGTGGTTGGCGCCGGTCGGCTTGTCCCAGACCTTGCCCTCCGTCACCTGGGAGTTCTTGGGAAGCGTCAGCTGTACCATCTCGTTTCGCTCCGCGTTTGGCCCGCCGTCGTCGGCGGCCTCGTCATCTTGATCTTCAGGCGGACCGCCTGAAGATCGTGTTGTCCTTGGTCGCCCCGGCCGCGCGGTAGCCGCGCGCCTGAAGCCGTGAAATGCAATCGTCCTGCCAGTGCTCCCGGCAGTTCGTCTCCAGCAGGATGGCGCCCGGAAGGTCGCTGTCGTCCAGTCCCTGCAGATAGGGCAGCAGGGCCCGGTCCTCAAAGCCCTCCACGTCGATCTTCAACACGTCGACACGGTCGATGCGGTGGTCAGCCAGAATATCCGCAAGCGGGCGGACCTGCACGGGACGGGACCGCCAGTCGCCGGCCCATTCCCCGGTCGTCAGGTCGCTGACCAGCGTCGCGAAACCGCAGTTCGACGGTTCGCTCCACAACTCGAGCACCTCGTCGCGGGCACCGACCGCGACATTTTCCACCTCGACATCGCCCAGCCGGTTGGCGGCCAGGTTGAAGGCGAGCTTGGCGGCCGTATCGCTGTCCGCCTCGATCGCCAGCACCCTGGCGCCGCGACGGGCGGCATCGAGGCTGTAGCTGCCGACATTGGCGCCGATGTCGACGAAAACGACACCGGGGCCGAGAAGCTGCGACAACAGTCCATGTTCCGCGCGTTCCGGCAGGCGGCCACGCGCCATGATCTTGCGATCGTCGTAATTGGCCTCCGGGTAAAGGCGAAAGCGCAGACCATCGGCCTCCCGGTCGAACGGTCCGCGATAGTGACGGGCGACAAAGGCCCGCAGGCGCTTGCGCCAGCGCGGCGACAGTTCGTGCCGGTCGGCCAGCGCCCAGGCGAAACGCGCCCGCCCCCCGGCACGATAGGTGCCGAAGGGAGAGTTCACATCCGTATACCTTGCCGCAATCGACATGGGGTTTCGCCTTTCGCTGCCCGGCGGGCGCGTGCTCAGTAGACGCGTGCCTTGGGCGCGATCTTCTTGGGATCGATGCCGCCCTCGGCCAGGGTCGTCAGCGGCTCGGTCACGACGGCGCGATAGTCGAGCCTGACCTTGCCGTCCTCGGCGACCCAGGCAAGCGTATGCTTGCGCCAGTCGTCGTCGTTGCGACCGCCGAGGGGACCGTCCTTGTAGTCCTCGCGGGCATGCGCGCCACGGCTTTCCTTGCGCGCCTCGGCGCCATAGACCGTGGTGATCGCATTGGCCATCAGGTTCTCCAGCTCCAGCGTTTCCACCAGATCGGAGTTCCAGATCATCGAGCGGTCGGTGACCTTGAGGTCGGACAATTCGCCCCAGATCGCGGAAATGCGCTGGCAGCCCTGCTCCAGGCTTTCCTGGGTGCGGAACACGGCGGCGTCTTCCTGCATGGCGCGCTGCATCTTCTCGCGCAGCTGAGCCGTCGGCGTCTTGCCGTCGGCATGGCGCAGCTTGTCGAAGCGGGCCATGATCTTGTCGCAGGAGGCCTCGTTCGGCGTCGGAACGGCGGTCTTCGGATCGACGATTTCCGCCGCGCGAATGGCCGCGGCCCGGCCGAAGACGACCAGATCGATCAGCGAGTTGGAGCCGAGACGGTTGGCGCCGTGCACCGAGGCGCAGCCCGCTTCGCCAACCGCCATCAGGCCCGGCTGGATCGCGTTCGGATCGTCCTTGGTCGGATTGAGCACCTCGCCCCAGTAGTTCGTCGGGATGCCGCCCATGTTGTAGTGGACGGTCGGAAGCACCGGGATCGGCTCCTTGGTCACATCGACGCCGGCGAAGATCTTCGCCGATTCCGAAATGCCCGGCAGACGCTCGGCCAGGATGTCCGGGTCCAGATGGTCGAGATGCAGGAAGATGTGATCTTTGTTCTTGCCCACACCGCGGCCTTCGCGGATTTCCATGGTCATGCAGCGCGACACGACATCGCGCGAGGCAAGATCCTTGGCCGACGGCGCATAGCGCTCCATGAAGCGCTCGCCCTCGGAGTTGACCAGATAGCCGCCCTCGCCGCGCGCGCCCTCGGTGATCAGGCAGCCGGCGCCATAGATGCCGGTCGGGTGGAACTGCACGAACTCCATGTCCTGGAGAGGCAGGCCGGCGCGGGCCACCATACCGCCGCCGTCGCCCGTGCAGGTATGCGCGGAAGTGGCGGAGAAATAGGCGCGGCCGTAGCCGCCGGTCGCCAGAACCACCATCTTGGCGGAGAAGCGATGGATGGTGCCGTCATCGAGATTCCAGGCGATCACGCCCTGACACACGCCGTCCTCCGACATGATCAGGTCGAGCGCGAAATACTCGATGTAGAATTCGGCGTTGTTCTTCAGCGACTGGCCGTAGAGCGTGTGCAGGATCGCGTGACCGGTGCGGTCGGCGGCGGCGCAGGTGCGCTGCACGGGAGGGCCTTCGCCGAAGTTCTGCATGTGACCGCCGAAGGGGCGCTGGTAGATGCGCCCGTCCTCGGTGCGCGAGAAGGGCACGCCGTAGTGCTCCAGCTCGTAGACCGCCTTGGGCGCCTCGCGGGCGAGATACTCCATCGCATCCGTGTCGCCGAGCCAGTCGGAGCCCTTCACGGTGTCGTACATGTGCCACTGCCAGCTGTCGGGCGTCATGTTCTGCAGGCTGGCGGCAATGCCGCCCTGCGCCGCGACCGTATGCGAGCGGGTGGGGAACACCTTGGAAATGCAGGCCGTCCGCAGACCCCGTTCGGCCATGCCGAGCGTTGCCCTGAGGCCCGCGCCACCGGCCCCGACCACCACAACGTCATAGCTGTGATCGACGAAGGTATAGGCTTGTCCTGCCATGTATTCAGCCTCCGAAGCTGATCTTGAGAACGGCGAACACCGACGCGAGGCCGATGAACGTCGAGAAGAAGATGTTGCCCATCAGGGCGAGGAATTTCAGGCCTTCGCCGTGGATGTAGTCCTCGATGATCACCTGCATGCCGAGCTTCATGTGATAGACGGCGGAGAGGATCACGAGGAGCAGGACGATCGCGACGAGCGGATTGGCCAAAGCCGCGGAAACGCTCGCGTAATCGCCGCCCTGAAGGGCCACGACCAGAACCACGAAAAAGGAAATCAGCACCACATTGGCCACGGCGGTGACCCGCTGGCGCCAGAAATGCGAGGTCCCGTCCTTGGCCGAGCCAAGCCCGCGGACCCTGCCGAGAGGCGTGCGCATGTCATTCATCGTCTCATCTCCCTCAGCGAACCGCGTAGCCGATGACCCAGAGCAGGATCGTGACCGCGACGGAGCCGATGATCGTGGCGCGGGCGAGCCATTCGCGCGCCTCCGTGCCGAAGCCGTAGCCCATGTCCCAGATGAAATGGCGCAGGCCGCCGAGCATGTGGTGGATCAGCGCCCAGGTGAAGCCGAACAGCACCAGCCGTCCGAGGAAGGATCCGAAAATCCCGTTCACGAATTCGAAATAGGCCGGCCCCGCTGCCGCGGACACCAGCCACCAGGCGACCAGGATCGTGCCGAAATACAATGCAGCGCCCGTGATGCGGTGCAGGATCGACATGACCATGGTCATGATGGGCTTGTAGATCTGGATATGCGGCGACAACGGCCTGCTGTTTTTCATCCCGACATCCGGCATGGGTTGTTCTCCCGTCTCCCCTCAGCATCTACCGCTTACGTAAACGTTAGCTATAACAGGGGCTTGTATTGCAGCCTTCTACCCCCATCGCGGCGGCACGTCAAAATATCCTATCGGCCAAGGCGGATCGGGATTGGCAACAGCACAGTGAGGGAAGTCCGCGGCGTCGCGGGAAAGCCGTCAATCGGGACGCAATTGCGATGACGTATAGGTAAGGCGCTTGTTCAGATGCACCATCATCACGGTCGCGAAAATCGGCGTCAGCAGGTTGAGGAAGGGAACCGCCAGAAAACCCGCAATCGCCAGCCCGGACAGAAAAACCGTTCCGGAGTGGGCCTGGCGAAAGGCGCGCGCCTCCGCCGGCGGCCTGTGCCGCATCGCGGCAAACTCGAAGAACTCGCGGCCGAGCAGATAGCCGTTGACGACAAAGAAGGCGATCAGGTTGACGCCGGGGATCAACAGCAGGAACAGCGCGAAGATATTGCCGAGGATCACCACGCCGGTGAACTTGATCGCCTGGGGGATCGCCTCTGCAAGCGGCATCGGCCGCCCCGGCGGGTCCTGCGGATAGCTTCCCCGTTCGACGACCTCGGCGATATCGTCCTGCAGGATGCCGGCGATCACCGCCGTGACGGGCGCAACCAGATAGCCGAGCACGAAGATCGCGCCGATCCCCGTGAGCAGCGAGAGCACCGTTTCCAGCCAGGGATAGGGAAGGGTCACCAGTGTCGCGACGGCCGCGTTCAATGCCACCCAGACCAGCAGGAGCAACAGCAGCGTATAGCCAAGCGTCTTCCAGAAGATCGCGCGAAGCGGCTGTTCGAAAATCTGGGTGAGTGCGCGCAGCGCGGAGGAAATCATCTTCGTCGGACGTCCTGATTCGGGGTCATGTCGGTCCGCTTCAGGTAGGTAACGGGAACGCCCGGCACAAGCCGCGCCGGTCAGTCCGCCTCCACCCAGGAGCGAATCAGCCAATGCGCGATGGACAGCGGCGGCGGGATCTTCAGCCCCTCGGGGTGACGCTCCTCCAGCATGGCAAGCGTCTCGTCGCGGGTGAACCAGCGGCAGGCCTCAAGCTCGGTCTCGTCCATGCGGATCTCGGTGCTCTCGGCGCGGCCCTCGCAGCCGATCATCAGCGAGGCAGGGAACGGCCAGGGCTGGCTCGCGCGGTAGCTGACGGCGCCGACATGAACGCCCGCTTCCTCCATCACCTCGCGCCGCACGGCTTCCTCGATGGTCTCGCCCGGCTCGATGAAACCGGCGAGCGTCGAGAACACCCCTTCCGGCAGGCGCGGCGGGCGCCCCATCAGGCAGCGGTCGCCATCGGTGACGAGCATGATCGCCACCGGATCGGTGCGCGGGAAATGCAGGCCGCCGCAGGACGGGCAGTCGCGGCGATAGCCCCCCTGGGTCATGGCGCTGGGCGCGCCGCAACGCGAACAGAAGCGATGGGTCGCGTGCCAGTGCAAAAGCGCGCTGGCCTGCGCCAGAAGTCCGAGATAGCCGGGCGGCAAAACGCCCTGCACGGCGAGCGAGCGCGTGTCGATACATTTCAGATTGGCATATGCGGCCTCGATGTCCTCCACCGAGCGCGCCAGCGGAACGGCAAAGACGGGGGACGCATCCGGCTCGCGGAAGCCGAGCAGAACGCTGTCGTCGACGACCATGGCAAGGTCGTCGCCAAGCGGGCGGGCGTGCAGGATGTCGAGCCGCCCGTCCGCGACGTCGATCACCGGGCGTCCTTCGCACATGAGCAGAAAGCGGGCGACGTCGGAGCGGCGGTGCGCCTCGAACCAGGCGGCGTCGCCGCGATGCTCGGACTGGCGCTCGAGCGGATTGCCCTTGAAAGCGAAATCGAAACCGATCTGCGGTAGGTCGTTCATGCGGTCATCGTCCTCGTGTCACGCCATGCGGTGCTGCGGGCTCACTGGATTTCCCGTGCCACCGCCTGGGAAAGCCGCTCTGCCAGTTCACGCCCGGCCCCGTCCGGATAAGGCTCGGCCGCGCCCGCGCCCCACACCGGCCCCGGCCAGGCGGCGTCGCCGACGAACCTGGCAACGATATGCACATGCAGCTGCGGCACCATGTTGCCCAGCGCCCCGACGTTCAGCTTGTCGCAGCCGCTGACCGCTTTCAGGGCCTTGCTCGCGCCGGCGATTTCCTCGATCAGACGCAGCCGGTCGTCGGCCCCGAGATCGACAAGCTCGGTGACATCGGCGCGCATGGGAACGAGCAGCAGCCAGGGGTAGCGCGCGTCGTTCATCAGCCGGACGGTGCACAGGTCGAGATCGAGGACAGCCAGGCTGTCGCCGGCAAGGCGGTCATCGAGGGTGAAGTCGGACATGTGTGGTTCCCCGGCCGGACGGCGTTTGATGATGGCGGCACTATACAAGCGCGGCGCGGGGGCACCAGCCCCGCGTCATCCGGCGACGGAGCCAAAGAGCGCGACGCAGCCCGAACGACGATAGCCGTTGACGCCTCCGCGCTGCCGTTGCATCCAAATTCCCAAGGGGCATCACAGCCACCGGGGAGGGACCGCGCCAATGCTGACCGCAGCACGAACCTATGAAGACCTCGTCGCCACCTTCCGCTGGCAGGTGCCGGAGCATTACAACATCGGGGTCGACATTTGCGACAAGTGGGCGACGCGCGAGCCCGACCGCCCGGCGCTGGTCTGCATTTCGGAGGACGGCGAACGCGAGGAGGTCAGCTACGGCGCGCTGATGCGCCTGTCGAACCGGATCGCGAACCGTCTCGCCGCCGACGGCGTGACGCGCGGCGACCGGGTCGCCATTCTGCTGCCGCAGGCCAAGGAGACGGCCGCTGCCCATATTGCCGCCCACAAGCTGGGCGCGATCTCCATCCCGCTGTTCATGCTGTTCGGCGACGAGGCGCTCGCCTTCCGCCTTGACGATTCGGGAGCGAAAGCCGTCGTCACCAACAAGACGGGCGCGAGAAAACTCGCTGCGATCCGCACCGTTTTGCCGGCCCTTGAGCAGGTCTACACGATCGATGGCGCGCACTCCGGCACGACCGACCTCCACGCAGCCCTGGAAGGCCAGCCCGAGACGTTCACGCCCGTCGACACGCATGCCGACGACCCCGCGATCCTGATCTACACCTCCGGCACCACCGGCCAGCCGAAGGGCGCGCTGCATGGCCACCGCGTGCTTCTGGGGCATCTTCCGGGCGTGGAGATGAGCCACGACCTGTTCCCGCAGGTGGGCGACCGGATCTGGACGCCGGCCGACTGGGCCTGGATCGGCGGGTTGCTCGACGTGCTGATGCCCGCCCTGCATCACGGCGTCTGCGTCGTCGCCTGCCGCTTCGCCAAATTCACCGCGGAGGCCGCCTTCGAGCTGATGGCGCAAGAGAAGGTGCGCAACGCCTTCCTGCCGCCGACGGCGCTGAAGATGATGCGCGCGCACGGCGATCCGGACCCGGCCCTTCCCCTTGAGATGCGCACCATCGCCAGCGGCGGCGAGACGCTGGGCGCGGAACTGCTCGACTGGGGGCGGCGGGTGTTCGGCGTGACGATCAACGAATTCTATGGCCAGACCGAGTGCAACATGATCGTCTCGTCCTGCGCCGCGATCATGCCGCCGCGTCCCGGCATCATGGGTCGCGCGGTGCCGGGTCATGACGTGCGCGTGGTAGACGGGTCGGGCGCGCCCGTCGCCGACGGCCAGGAGGGCAACATCGGCGTCAGACGCGGCGATCCGGTGATGTTCCTGCACTACTGGAACAACCCGGACGCAACGGCCGCGAAATTCGCCGGCGACTTCCTGCTGACAGGCGACAGGGGCGTGCGCGACGCCGACGGCTGGATCCGCTTCGTCGGACGCGACGACGACGTCATCACCTCGTCCGGCTACCGCATCGGCCCCGGAGAGATCGAGGACTGTCTGATCGGCCATCCGGCGGTGAGCATGGCCGGCGTCGTCGGCAAGCCCGACCCGCAGAGAACAGAGATCGTCAAGGCCTATGTGGTGCTCGCCGAGGGCTTTGCGCCCGGTGCGGAGCTGGCGCGCGAGCTGCAGGAGTTCGTCAAACACCGCCTTGCCGCCCATGAATACCCGCGCGAGATCGCCTTCGTCGACACGCTGCCGATGACGACGACGGGCAAGATCATCCGCAAGGACCTGAGGCAGCGTGCGGCGGCAGAGACGGACGCGGGCTGATCGCTTGCCGGATTTTCCCTTGCAACGGGAGCGTGGAATCGACATATAGGGCGCGGGAGGTTGGTGGTGGACGAGCCACTCGCCAACCGGGTCAGGTCCGGAAGGAAGCAGCCCCAACGAGTCGGGCACGGGTCACCGTGCCAGCCTCCCACCCTTCCTCTTCAGCTTCCGAAACGTTCGTCCGTGCCGCACTTTCGCGCCGGCAGGCGGGCGTTTGCCGTTCCCCCTTCGCACACGCACAAGAAAACGCGCAAAGCAACGGAATAGCCCTCAACATGCGGCCCCCGCAGGTTTAAGCTGCCCGCCATGGATGACCTCGCCCCGACACCCAGCAGCGACACCCCGGACGCCGGATACCGCGTGCTTGCGCGCAAATACCGGCCCGCGACCTTCGAGGATCTCGTCGGCCAGGAGCCGATGGTCCAGACCCTGCGCAACGCCTTCGAGACCGGGCGCATCGCCCAAGCCTGGATGCTGACCGGGGTGCGCGGCGTGGGCAAGACCACGACGGCGCGCATTCTCGCCCGCGGCCTCAACTACGAGATCCCCGGCGAGGTCGACCGGCCGACCGTGAATCTCGACAAGCCCGGCGTGCATTGCGAGGCGATCATGAACGGCCGCCATGTCGACGTGATCGAGATGGACGCCGCCTCGCACACCGGCATCGACGACATTCGCGAGATCACCGAGGCCGCGCGCTATCGGCCCGCGTCGGCGCGCTACAAGGTCTACATCATCGACGAAGTGCACATGCTGTCGAAGTCGGCCTTCAACGGCCTGCTGAAGACGCTGGAAGAGCCGCCAGAGCATGTGAAATTCATCTTCGCCACCACCGAGATCCGCAAGGTTCCGGTCACGGTGCTGTCGCGCTGCCAGCGCTTCGACCTGCGCCGGATCGACGCCGACGACATCGTCGGCCTGCTCAGGCGGATCGCGCAGTCGGAGGCCATGGCCGTTTCCGACGAGGCGCTGGCGCTGATCGCACGCGCCGGCGAGGGATCGGCGCGCGATTCGCTCTCGCTGCTCGACCAGGCCATGGCCCATGGCGCCGGCACCCACGGCGAGACGGAGATCGGCGCCGAGACGGTCCGCGCCATGCTGGGCCTCGCCGACCGCGCCCGCGTCATCGACCTCTTCACCCATTTGATGAAGGGCGACGCCGCGGCCGCGATGGCGGAGTTCAAGGCGCAATATGCCGTCGGCGCGGATCCGGTCGTCGTGCTCTCCGACCTCGCCGAATTCACCCATCTCGTCACCCGGCTCAAGATCGTGCCGGAAGCCGGCGAGGAAGCCTCCGTCACCGAGACGGAACGCCTGCGCGGCCGCGAGCTTGCCGACAGGCTGTCGCTGCGGCTTCTGTCGCGCAGCTGGCAGATCCTGCTGAAGGGCATCGCCGAGGTGCAGGCGGCGCCGAAGCCCAATCTCGCCGCCGACATGGTTCTGGTACGCCTTGCCTATGCCGCCGATCTTCCCGACCCGGAAGAGGCACTCAAGCTTCTGCGCGACGGCAAGGCCTCGGATCTTGCCGCCTCGCTGCCCGCCACCCAGAACGCGCCTCCTGGAGGCTCCTCGCCTCAGGCGCACGCACAGGCTCCGACCCCGGCGCCGGGCGCACCGGCCTCGGTGGGCGAGAAGACCCCG
>PARB01000001.1 GCA_002709505.1 Paracoccaceae bacterium
GGCCACGCCGATCTGACGGTGCAGGTTGTCGCCGACATGATCCGCCAGCCGCCGCAGCGTGAAGGGCGGCAGCCCGCCCTTCGTCGGCTCGTCTGTGTCTCGAAGATCGAGGATCTCGGCCAGCAGCGCGGTCAGCAGCGCATCCATCGCCAGATCCGGCCGGCGTGGCGTGGACACTTCGGCGGCCAGCAGCTGGGCGATGGGCAGGATCCGGTCGGTGGTCTGATGGAAACGCGGCGTGTCGAGCCCCGCGGCACCACCCATCCGCCGGGCCAGATCGCCTGCATCGAAATGTACGTCGAGATGGGTAAAGACACGCTCGGCCCGGACTTCGCTCCAGAGCGGCACGCCCGGCGGCACGTACAGCGCGCGCACCGCGGGCATCCAGGCCGCGCACCGGTCGTCGCGCAGGCGCACGGCATCATCCGGCCCGTCGAGAAACACCACGACCCTCGGATCGGGCGAGATGTAGAACCCGCCGCCACCGCTCTGGCCACGCGCATGCCAGAGATCTGCCACGACACCGTCAAGCCGCCGCACCTGCAACGGTCGCAACGGCTCGATCCGCTGGATCTCGGCGGTCATGCGCGGCATGAAGCTCATGGCTTGGAGCGGCTCCGGCCGGGGGTGCGGGCGGGCCCGCGGGTCCTTTCGAGGCGTGCGCGGATCGTCCTGCGGGCCATCTGCTCGGCGTCCGGGCAAGGAGGGAACGGCTGTGACATGGTCGTGTCGGAACCTGCAAAAACGGGGATGGACGCGCACCGAAGTGAAGCGGGTCATCGCGGCATCCATGTGCTGGCGGGACCGCCACGACATGTCAGGACGGCTTGCTGGGTACCTTTCGCCGTATCTTTTTCAGAGTGATTTTGTCAAGTACTGCCGCGGCGTGTCGGCCCGAAGCCAATCAAAGGCAAGGATTTGGTGCCGTTGCCGTAACCGTTGGCATGGCAGTGTCATGGTCGATGGCACCGCCATGGTCCCGCTCTCAGGTCAGCCGTTGCAGGAAGAGGACATTGTCGGTCACCGTGGCGCTCTGGCCCTCCGGTCCCGAGGCGGTGCGGGCTATGGGACAGAGGCAGCGATGCGCCCAGGCCCCGGAAGCGAGCTGCAGCGACGCGAGCGTGTCTTCGACCGTGGGAAAGTGGGTGTTTTCGGGCGACCAGGACCAGGGCGCGCGCGAGGCATGCTCAACGATCAGAAGATGCCCGCGCGGGGCCACTGCCATGGCGGCCCGCGCCAACACCTCGCCGCGCGGCCAGTCCTGGGGCGAATGCAGAAAGCTGGCGGCGACCAGGTCGAATTGCCCCTCCGGAAAGGACAGGGCGAGATCGTGCGCCTCGAACGTGGTGCGATCCAAGACGCCGGCGGCCAATGCGTTGCGGGCAGCGATGTCGAGGGCAACGTAAGACACATCGACCGCCGTCACGTGCCACCCCTGCCGCGCCAGCCAGACGGCGTCATCGCCCCGGGCGCAGCCAAGCTCCAGCGCAGTGCCGACCCGGAGCGGTCCCACGAACTGGGACAGCGCCAGCCCGGGCTTGCCCGACGAGGTTTGCGGCCCTTTCGAATATATGTCGTTCCAGATGGTTTCGGTCTGCATATGTCGCTTCCTTCAGGCCGTTTGGGTGAGTTCAGGATCGAAGATCAGCGACCGATGCGCAGAGCCCCCCGCCATCACGCCAGCCGCAGCGGCGAGGGTCGCGTTGGCCATCGGAGCGGCGAGGTCGCCCGCAGCAAAGACGCCCGGCACGCTGGTCGCCTGCATCCCGTCCACGGCCAGGTAGGGCCCGGTGGGTCCGTCATTCGTCCTGCACCCGAGCGATGCGACAAGGTCGCTCGTCGGCGCCGTCTGCGGGGCAAGGAACAGCCCGGCCAGAGGTACGTCGCGCCCATCGGCAAGCCGCACGGCATCAAGCTTCGGCGCGGGGCCGATGAGCCCGGTGACAGGCGCGTCTTCAACCGAGACGCCGCGCGCCACCAGCGCCTGCCGCTGGTCCGAAGTCGGATCGAAGACGCCTTGCGTGAACAGCGTCGTCGGACCCCAGTCGGGCAGCAGCATGGCCTGGTGCATCGCCAGCTCGTTGCGTGCCAGAACGCCGACCGGTTGCCCGTTCAGCTCGTAGCCATGACAATACGGACAATGCAGGACGCTTGTTCCCCAGCGTTCGGACAGGCCTGGCAGATCCGGCAGCGTGTCGCGAAGGCCGTAAGCAAGCACCAGCCTGCGCGCGGCAACCTTTTCGCCTTCCGCAAGCAACACGGCAAAGCCCTCCGCTTGCCGTGACGCCGCCATCGCTTCTGCATCCCTGAACCGGATCGTCGGATACTTGCCCAGTTCTGCGCGCAGTATTTCGCGGATCATTGCCGGAGACCGTCCGTCCTGCCCCGGAAAACCGTGCGAGGAAGCGGCGAAACGATTGCGCGTGGAGCCGGTGTCGAGGACCAGCACGTCGCGGCGCGCTCGTGCCAGCTGCATGGCCGCCGAGAGCCCCGCAAAACTGCCTCCGATGATGATGACGTCATGTTCCATAGCGCCGGTTCCCCGCATTCGATGTATCGCAACACGAAGAGTTACGTGATTCACCATATCCTGACAAGACATGAAACTTGGAATGTTACGTAAGCGATGATAGTGAGATCGCACTCGAAAAAGGACCTTGCCCATGCCTCGCGACCTGCGCATGTCTCGCATCCTGCACGTGCTGATCCACATGGACAGGCATGTGGAGCGCGCGACCTCCGAACAGATCTCGAAAATGATCTCGACGAATCCTGTTGTCGTGCGCCGGTTGATGGGTGGTCTGCGCGACAGGGGTATCGTCACTTCGGAAAAAGGGCATGGCGGCGGCTGGAAATTGTCCCGGCCGCTGACCGAGGTTACGCTGCGCGACGTATACGACGCCGTTGGAGCGCCGCCCCTGTTCAACATCGGCCCCCATGCGGAACCGTCGGAATGTCTTGTTGAAAAGGCAGTGGACGCCCAGCTCGACGCCTCGCTGAGCGAGGCCGAGGTTCGATTGTTGGCGCAGTTTTCGACGATCAGCGTCGAATCCCTGGCTCGGGACTTCGAAGACCGGTTCGCAAGAATGCAGCAAGACGGTCGCGGCGCACCGAACACCCCAAACCCGCACACCGGATTCCACCGTTTGGCGGGCAAATCCTGAGAGGCTGAACGGCCTGAATTCACGGGCCGTTGTTCTTCCCCGTGTATTCGGGCGCCCTCTGCCCATGGCCGCCAATAGCAAGGAATGCGCCTGGTCGACCTTCACGGACGTCCGCCGGATTTCGGGTATGGGCTCAAGCAGGGGCCGACGATCTTGACCGGCTGCTCCGTCTCATCCGGCACAAACGCGCCACTCAAGCGTCCGGACACGGCTGCGGTCCCAAACCTCCTTGCCACCTTTCGACGAAACCACGCTCCTGACGTGGGCGTCTGGATATCGGCAACGCGGATAATTTGCGCGACGTCGGTGCCGGATGCATCTCATGCCTGTCACGGACGCATCAATAATGGCGGAATGATCCGCTGGTCAGCCCGCTTCGGGGCGTTTCGTCACCATCATGAAGCGCCCGCGCGTGTAGGACAGGAGCGAGAGTTTCTCGGCGAGATTTGCTCCGGCGAGCTGTGCCCGGGTGATCGGCAGGATCCCCTTGAAAGATGGCGCGTCGAAACCTTGCGCGGCAAGTCGTCTCGCGAGATCCTCCTGCGTCAGCCCGCCACGGAACGGCAGCTGCGAGAGGATAGCCTCGGCCTCGGGTTTGCCAGGTTCCTGTGTCTTGCCCAGACGCCGGGCCATTCTGCGCAGCCACAGTGCCAGCCGGTCCGGGTTGATCCAGTTGCCTTCGAAGGCAACCACGGTGCCGCCGGGCTTCAAAACCCGGAACCATCCGCCCCCCACATGGTGTAGAGGCCTCCAACCCCCTGCAGAAGCTGCGCGGCGACCAGGTCGTCGCTCACAATGACCGACCCGTCCTCGGTCTGGTTCAATACGACACGACGCACCGGCTCGGCGTTCGAGATATCCTGGGCGGCTGCGGATTGGACCAATCCGGTCAATGCCATGGCCAAGATGCAAGTTCTGATCATTTTTGTCCTCCCATCAGCCCGGAAGAGGGCTTGGGGGGTTGAATCCCGGCTGAGGGTCGGAAGCACCTGTCCTTCGATAGCTGCGCCTCAGCGTTTCAGGGATCAAAGCTCGTGGATCGGCATGCATGTTTGGATGCCCCCTTCGACGCAAGGATTTTCTGTGACCTTCTGAACGCGTGATCGATTGCGGTCATGTTTCAGGCCTCTCATGTGCGGCCAAGACATGCCGCGGGCCGGTTCTCTGATTGCGGCATTGTCAAACGGGAAAGCGAAACTTCCGTCCGGGGTCATGGTTCTCTCCGAGGTCACGCGTGCTGTGCCTCATCATGGTATTCGGTGCTGATCGTCTTCAATGTATGGCTCGGGTTCTGTGAAATACTCATTCGATCATTTGCCCATACGGGTCATCGTTCTCCTCACATCGCCGACGTTCCGCACGCTGCAGTCAGCAGACCGCGCCGGTNGGATCNCGGTAGTCCTCTTCNCGCACGAGCATGGCCCAGANCATGCGNGCCATCTTGTTGGCCAGCGCGATAGCCACCAGCATGCGCGGCTTTCGGGCCAGCATACGCGCGAGCCATGATCCTGGCCGCCCGCCGTCGCGACCTCGCCAATGGACGATCGACATCGCCCCCACGATCAGCAGGCGTCGGATGTCGCGCTGCCCCATCTTAGAGGTCCGACCCAGCTTCTGTTTGCCGCCNCTCGAATGCTGTCGTGGCACAAGGCCCAGCCAGGCCGCGAAGTCGCGTCCCCTACGGAACTCACGCATGTCCGGCGCGAAAGCCGTAATCGCCATCGCGCAGACCGGGCCGATCCCAGGCATGGTCTGNAGCCTTCGGGCCTCCCCGTTTTGCTTCGCGGCCGCGACGATGCGCTTGTCGAGTTTTTCGATCTCAGCCCCCAGTTGCGCGATCTGATCGAGATAGATCCGCCCCAAGTGCCGGACCAAGTNTGGCAGGTCATCGTCTTCCAGACGAAGGGCGAGACGTTCGACGTTGGCGATGCCCTTGGCCAGAACGATGCCGTGTTCGGCGAGATGGCCACGCAGTGCGTTGACCAGCTGGGTGCGTTGACCAACGANCAGATCGCGGGTCCGGAAGAGCATCGCGCGGGCTTGCTGTGCGGAGCTCTTCACCGCCACCGTCCGCATGTTCGGTCGCTGGACCGCCTCGGCGATCGCTTCCGCATCCGCGGCATCGTTCTTTTGCCGCTTCACGAAGGGTTTGACATAGACAGGCGGGATGAGCCGGATGTCATGGCCGAGCAGTGCGAGTTCCCGGCCCCAGTAATGCGCGGTCCCGCAGGCCTCCATGGCCACGATGCATGGCGGCAGTGCCGCCATGAACTTCGCGAACTGTGGCCGCGACAGTTTCTTGCGGAAAAGCGCGCGCCCGTCCGCCGCAGCGCCATGAAGCTGGAAGACCTGCTTTGCCAGATCGACGCCGACGATGCTAATCTCATCCATGGATGCCTCCTCTCCCTATGGTGACTTCAGCATCACCATCTTGACACATCGCGATGCCGTCGGGCGGGGGCATCCACACCATCAAAATTGACCCCGTAGCGGGGTGATCGGCGTCCAAAAATGACCCCCTTACACTGATGTGGATGATGCCCCCGAGGTCATCGGGGAGCACAGTGTGGGATGTTGGTCGTGGAGACGATAGCGAAGATCCGGCGGGCGTATTTTCAGGACAAGAAGTCGATCAAGCAGATCTGCCGGGAGCTGCGAGTATCGCGGAACACGGTGCGCAAGGTGATCCGGTCCGGTGCGACGGAGCTCACCTATGAGCGAACCATTCAGCCGTTGCCGAAGATCGGGCCTTGGCAAGACATGCTCGACGAGATGCTGGCGGTGAACGCGCGGAAGCCCAAGCGCGAGCGACTGACTCGCATCCGCATTTTTGAGGAACTCCGGGCTCAAGGATATGACGGTGGCTATGATGCGGTCCGGCGATACGCGGCCTCCTGGTCGAAGGAGGAAGCGGTGGCATCTGCGGCCGCCCATGTCCCGCTAACCTTCGATCCAGGCGAGGCCTACCAGTTCGACTGGAGCCACGAGATCGTGGTGATCGACGGCGCGACGACCACGGTGAAGGTGGCACATGTCCGCCTGTGTCACAGCCGGATGCTGTTCGTGCGTGCCTATCCCCGCGAGACGCAGGAGATGGTCTTCGACGCCCATGACAAGGCCTTCGCCTTCTTCGGGGGCACCTGCACGCGGGGCATCTACGACAACATGAAGACCGCGGTCGACACGATCTTCGTCGGCCGCGACCGAGCCTACAACCGCCGGTTCCAGCAGATGTGCAGCCATTACCTCGTCGATCCCGTCGCTTGCACCCCGGCATCCGGCTGGGAGAAGGGACAGGTCGAGAACCAGGTCGGCGTTGTCCGACGGCGGTTCCCCGACCGGGCCAGTAGGAGACCGAGCATCAGGCCCGCCGGTCCCGCACCGACCACGATGCAGTTCTGGCTCCTTTTCACATGGGAATAGTATCTCAACTTCGCAGGTCCTTGGGATGAGGCTAGTGAATCGATCCTCGGCCTCTGCTTGAAGCTTTCACCTCAGCATCGCCATCGCGGTCGCTGTCATTAGAGGGCAAAATATCGAGCGGGATCAGATCCCCGTCATTCTCGCTTTCAGCAACGAGCTGGATCACCTTTTCGAGTGTTTCCAGTTGAGCGATCTTTTCCTCGACCGCAGCGAGTTGCTCCTTTGCGATGCGGAGCGCCTCGGCCGGGCTTGAGAACGAGGCGTCGGCAAGTCGAAACAGGTCCTTGATCGCCTCGATGCTGAACCCGAGATCGCGGGCGCGGCGAATGAAGAGAAGGCGATGGACCGCCCCGTGGTCGTAGCGTCTTTGGTTTCCCTTGCTCCGCGAGCGCTCGCGCAGCAACCCGATCTGCTCGTAGTAGCGGATCGTCGGAATTTTGACGCCGGTGAGCTGAGAGAGTTCGCCGATGCCGATATCCATGTTTGAAGTTCCTTCCGGATAGCCGCGTGTTGATGATTTGCTGCGTGTTCTATCGCTGAGGCCCTCAAGGCCCGACCGCGCCGGGGTGCGGCGACGGCCCATGGGCCGCCCCGGCGCGGAATCGTGTGTCGACCTGCTCAGGCATGGGCTTTGGTCGCCTGTTGGGGCGACGGGTCCCGCCTGATCGCAAGCCGGCGCACAACCACATAGAAGATCGGCGTCAGAAGCAGGCCGAACAGCGTCACGCCGAGCATGCCGGCAAAGACGGCGATGCCCATGGCGTGCCGCATTTCGGCGCCCGCTCCGGTGGCGATGACGAGCGGAACCACGCCGGCAATGAAGGCGAGCGACGTCATCAGGATCGGCCGCAGACGCAGGCGAGCCGCTTCGAGGACGGCAGCCAACGGATCGACCCCTTCGTCCTCCTTCGCTCGGGCGAACTCAACGATCAGGATTGCGTTCTTCGCGGCAAGACCGACCAGAACGACAAATCCGATCTGCGTGAAGATGTTGTTGTCGCCGCCGGTGAACCACACCCCGGCGATCGCCGAGAGGAGCGCCATTGGAGCGATCAGCAGCACCGCGAAAGGAAGCGACCAACTGTTGTACTGCGCCGCGAGGATCAGGAACGCGAGCAGGACGGACAGCGGGAAGACAAACATGGCGGTGTTGCCGGCCTGCTTCTCCTGATAGGCGAGATCGGTCCATTCAAAGGCCATGCCGGGCGGCAGGGTCTCCGATGCGATGCGCTCCATCGCTGCCGTCGCCTGCCCGAACGAATATCCGGGCGCGGGACTTCCGCTGATATCGGCAGACGGAAAGCCGTTGTAGTGCATAACCCGATCGGGGCCAGAGCTGTGCTTGATGGTGAGCAAGGCCGAGAGGGGGATCATGTCGCCGGCTGAATTGCGCACCTTAAGGCGGCCGATGTCCTCGGGCTGCATGCGGAACGGTGCGTCCGCCTGCACCATCACCCGGTAGGTGCGACCGAAGCGATTGAAGTCGTTCGCATAGAGCGAGCCGAGATTGACCTGCAATGTCTCGAAGATCGTGTTGAGCGGAACGCCTTGCGACTTCGCTTTCACCCTGTCGATATCGACCTGCACCTGCGGCGCGTTCACCTGGAAGCTCGCCAGCATTCCCGCCAGTTCGGGCGTTTGCATCGCCCGACCCATGATCGCACCCTGAGCCTGGGCGAGTGCCTCGAAGCCCAGGCCCGCTCGGTCCTCGATCTGGATCTTGAAGCCGCCGGTGGAACCGAGACCCGGAACGGGCGGCGGCGGGAACATACCGGCGAAGCCATCGGGGATCTGGCTGAACTTGCCCATCAGCTTGCCGGCGATGGCAAAGGCGGAAAGCGACGGGTCCTTTCGTTCGTCAAACGGCTTCAGCATCGTGAACATGACCGCTGCGTTGGGGATATTGACCATCCCGTTGACCGAGAGCCCCGGGAAAGCAACGACACTCTCAACGCCCGGCTCGGCCAGTGCGATCTCCGACATTTTCTTGACGACGGCCTCGGTCCGGTCGAGCGAAGCGCCGGTCGGGAGCTGGGCGATGCCGACGAGATAGTATTTGTCCTGGGCCGGCACGAAGCCGTTGGGCACCGTCTGGAAGCCGACCCACGTCATGCCGACCAGGCCGGCATAGACCAGCAGGACGAGAACGCTGAGCCTCGCGGCACGGCGCACCGACCAGACATAGGCGTTCGAGGCGCCGTCGAAGAAGCGATTGAACAGCCGGAAGAACCAGCCAAACAGAAAGTCGATCACGCGTGTAGGAAGGTCCCGCTTCACGTCACCGTGGTGCGGCTTCAGCAGCACGCCAGCAAGCGCGGGAGAGAGCGTAAGAGAGTTGATCGCCGACAGGATGGTCGAGATCGCAATCGTCAGCGCAAACTGGCGGTAGAACTCGCCCTGCAAGCCAGACAGGAACGCGGATGGAATGAAGACGGCCGACAGGACGGAGGTGATGGCGACGATCGGTCCTGTCACCTCATCCATGGCTTTGCGCGCCGCCTCTTTCGGCGTTTCTCCAAGCGCGATGTGGCGCTCGACGTTCTCGACCACGACGATCGCGTCGTCGACCACGATGCCGATCGAGAGAACGAGGCCGAAGAGGGACAAGGTGTTCAGCGAGAAGCCGAACATATACATGAGCGCAAACGTGCCGACCAAGGAGACGGGAACGGCGACGAGGGGGATGATCGACGCCCGCCAGGTCTGGAGAAACAGCACGACGACGATGACCACCAGCACGACGGCTTCTAGCAGCGTCATGACCACGGCCTCGAGAGACGCCTTCACGAACACCGTGGGATCGTAGGCGATCCGATATTCGATGCCTTCCGGAAAGCCCTTTTGAAACTCGGCCATGGTGGTGCGGACGGCGCTCGACACGTCGAGCGCATTTGCGCCAGGACTTTGGATGATTTGCATCGCGAGTGCCGGCTTGCCGTCCAGCAGGCTGCGAAGGGCGTAGGAATCTGCGCCAAGTTCGATACGGGCGACGTCGCGCAAACGGGTAACCTGGCCGTCCGTACCAGCCTTTATGACGATCTCGCCGAACTGCTCCTCACTAGAAAGCCTCCCAAGCGTGTTGACGGTGACCTGAAAGGCAGCCGAGGCTTCCGGTTGCTGACCGACCGAGCCGGCTGCTACCTGCACGTTCTGTTCCTGAATCGCCGCGACGATGTCGCTGGCAGTCAACCCCCTCGCGGCCACCTTGGCAGGGTCGAGCCAGATCCGCATTGAATACTCGCCAGCGCCCCCGAGGATGACGTCGCCCACGCCCGGCAAGCGGGCCAGTTGGTCGCGCACCTGAAGGATCGCGAAGTTCGACAGATAGAGCGGATCATAGCGGTCATCAGGTGAGACGAGATGGACAACCATAAGGATGTCGGGGGAGGTTTTCTGCGTCACGACACCGATGCGTTGCACTTCCAGCGGAAGCCTGGGCAAGGCGCGAGAAACCCGATTCTGCACCTGAATCTGCGCCATGTCGGGGTCAGTGCCCTGTTTGAACGCAATTGTCAGGGTCATGCGTCCGTCGGTCGCTGCCTGCGAACTCATGTAGAGCATGTTTTCGACGCCGTTGATCGCCTGCTCCAGCGGAGCGGCGACTGTTTCGGCAATCACTTCGGGATTGGCGCCCGGATAGCTCGCAGTGACCTGGACTGTCGGCGGCGTCACCTGCGGGTACTCACTGAGCGGGAGCTTCAGCAGCGTCAGGCCGCCGGCGATCAGCATCAAGACGGAGAGAACGACCGCGAAGATCGGGCGGTCGACAAAGAAGCGCGGAATGTTCATCGACGCGCCTCCTGCGCTTGCCCGGAGGCCCGCTCGCCGTCAGCAGCCTGCCCTGGAAGCATTGAGACCATCTGCGGGACAACCTGCATACCGGGGCGCACAAGGCCCTTTATGATGATCTTGTCAGTCGGAGTGAGACCTTTGGAGACGACGCGCAGTCCGTCGACCATAGGTCCGATTTCGACGGGGCGGTATTCCGCCTTGTTCTCGGGGCCAAGCGCCAGGACGTAGCGCCGTCCCTGATCGATGCCGATCGCCTGATCGTCGATAAGAACGGTTTGAGCCGGTTGCGCGGTAACGAGTTTGACCCGTGCGAAGAGGCCGGGAGTCAGCCTGCCGTCGGAATTCCTGACGATGGCCCGGGCGCGGATCGTGCCCGTACTCCGGTCGACACGATTGCCAAGGAAGTCGAGTTGGCCGGTATGCGGAAAGCCTGTATCGGTCATCAGACCGAGCTGGACAACAAGCTTTTCCGCGACCTTGCCCGTTTCGGGCGCGCGCGCATTACCGACGAAGCCGAGATAGGTGGCCTCGTCAATATCGAAATAAACATAGAGTGGATCGACCGAGACGATCGTGGTGAGCAACGTAGCCGCACCGGCATTGCCGCCTGCAACAAGATTGCCTTCCGTGACAAGAACCCGGTCAACGCGTCCGGCAATTGGGGCAGTGACCCTTGTGTAGGAAAGGTCGAGCTCGGCAGCCGCGACAGCCGCCTTGGCAATCTCTACCTGGGCTTGGCGCTGACCGAGCAGCGCTTGCGCGTCATCGAGTGTTTTGCGTGATACCGTACCATTGGGAGACAGCGATTCTGTACGCCTGAAGTCGGTCTCGGCTTGTTCAAGCAGGACATTGGCCTGCTGCAACTGAGCCTTTGCTGCATTCAATGCAACCTCGAAAGGTCTGGGATCTATCTGGAAGAGAAGGTCTCCAGGTTGCACCATACCGCCTTCGGGGACACTCACGGTATCGATTGCACCGCCAACACGCGAACGCAGTTCGATGGTCTTCATCGCTTCGAGATGGCCAGTGAATTCCGTAGAAGCCGCAACTTGGCGAATGATGACTCAGCCACGGGAACTTGCGGGACGGGCATCTGCGCCGGCTGTGCCTCAGCTTCCGATGCCGATGTCGAAGAGACCAGCGACATCAGGCCCTTTGTATACGGGCCAATGTCCTCTCGATATATGATTGCAAGAGTACCGACCGCGATAGCAGCACCGACCAATCGCAGAGCGGCGGCTTTTTTACTCATTCTCGTTCACCTTCATAGGGCGCGCGTACCCAGCGACCAGGGCGCGGCGAGTGCATTTTCGACGAAGGTGCGGTTTCCAACGATAGGAAGGTCAAGACCTTTGGAAAACGATTTCCGTATAGGCCCTTGACGCGATCATCAGTTCATGCCGCGGACTGCCGCATTCCGTACTTCGCCGACATCTTCGAGCCGGCGCCGTTCCCAAATTTAGATCGGTGAACCAGCAGGCCCGGTTGGCCGACGCCGCCAGTCTTGATGACTGGCGACGTCTTTAGTGCAGGGAATTAGTGACTTTCGGCCGCGATAAGCTGGCGTGAAGGCATTCCTTCGTCACGGCCGCTATCCTCTGGGGATTTGGCACCCTTGAACCGCAGGAGCCGCAGAGCGTTCAGTGTGACAATGGCGGTCGCGCCCGTATCTGCGAGTACCGCGATCCAGAGGCCAGTAAGCCCAAGGACGCTGGTGACGAGAAACACTCCCTTCAGCGCAAGAGCGAAGATCACGTTCTGGTGGATGTTGGCCATGGTGGCGCGCGAAAGCGCGACGAGATGGGCAACGTCCGTGACACGGCTCTTGAGCAGGGCGGCGTCCGCGGTCTCGATCGCCACATCGGTTCCGCCGCCCATGGCGATCCCGACGTCCGCCGTCGCCAGCGCCGGAGCATCGTTGATGCCGTCGCCGACCATGGCCACCTTGGTCTTCCGCTTCATCTCGTTGACGAGATCGAGCTTGTCCTGCGGAAGCAGCTCGGCGCTCCACTCGATACCGAGACCCTTGGCGATCGCCTGGGCGGTGCGCTGGTTGTCTCCGGTCAGCATGACGGAGCGAACGCCCATCGCCTTGAGCTGGGCAACGCCCTCGCGCGCGTCACGGCGCGGTTCGTCGCGCAGGGCTATGAGACCGAGGACTTCCCTTGCCTGCTCGTCGAAAAGAACGGCAACCGTATTGCCGAGATCCTCGAGCTTCTCGATGGCGCTGCGTTCCAGCGCGCCGAGCGTTGCCGCCTTGGCGGCATGGGTCGGGGAACTGACTGCGAGGCGACGCCCGGCTACAGTCGCATGCACGGCCTTGCCGGCGGTCGCCGATGCGTCCCGAGCGAGCGGAACGGCGATACCGTCGGTTTCGGCGCGTCCGATGATTGCTTTGGCAAGCGGATGGCTTGAACCTGTTTCAACCGCCGCTGCCAGAGCAATGACATCGCTTTCTTCATTGTTTCCGAGCGCGAGAACCTCGGTGACACGCGGCTTGCCTTCGGTCAGCGTTCCCGTCTTGTCGAAAGCAATGGCGCGAACCTTGCCAATCGTTTCGAGCGCATTGCCGCCCTTGATCAGCAGACCGCGGCGCGTACCCACGGCGAGGCCCGAGGCGATCGCTGCAGGCGTCGAAAGAACGAGCGCGCAGGGGCATGCGATGAGTAGAAGGGCGAGACCACGGTAGATCCACGTGTCCCAATCGCCGTTCATCGCCAGCGGCGGGACGGTGATGATCAGCGCGGCGATCAGCATCACCGCCGGAGTATAATACCGGCTGAAGTTCTCGATGAACCGAGCGGTCGGGGCCTTGGCCGACTGCGCCTGCTCAACTAGCTGGATGATGCGCGAGATGGTATTGTCAGAGGCAGTCTTCTCGACACTGACCTGGAGGACACCATCAACATTGATCGAACCGGCGAACACACTTTCGCCAGTGGTCTTCGAGCGCGGCACCGACTCGCCGGTAATGGGCGACTCGTCCAGACTGGAGGTTCCCTGTAGGATCTGTCCGTCGGCCGGCACGCGGTCGCCCGGCCGCACGAGAACGAGATCATTCACTCGCAACGCCGATGCCGGCACGGTGCGCTGGCCGCCATTCGAGTCGAGGAGAACAGCCGTTTTTGGCACCAGCGACGCGAGAGCCTTTATGCCGGCACGCGCTCTCCCGGCCGCGACGCTTTCGAGCAGCTCGCCGACAGCAAACAGGAACACGACCGCCGCCGCCTCCTCAGCCTCGCCGATCACGAGGGCGCCGATCGAGGCGACGACCATCAGCGTTTCGATGGAGAAGGGAGAACCCGAGGTCGCGAGCGCGAACGCCTTGCGAGCAAAGGGAATGACACCGGCAATGACGGCAGCAGCGAAAATCCATTCCGCATAAAGCGGGATGAACTGGGCAACGACGTAGGCCGAGCCCATCAGCAGGCCGAGGCCGATGACGTGCTTGCCCTTGCGGGTCTGCCACCAGCGCTGATTGCGCATCGCTGGCGCGGGTTCGACGTCGATGGCCGCATCGGACGAAGCCGAAAGCTCGCGTGTGTTGGACACCCCGAAGCCGAGGCTCTTGATCGTCTTTTCGATGTCCGCGACCTTGGTGAGCGCGCCGGCGCCGAGCGTCAGTTCGAGCGTTTCGGTCGTGAAGTTTACGCGCACGTCGGAAACGTCTGGCATCCGCGCCAGCGCGACCTCGATCTTGCCGACGCAGCTTGCGCAATCCATCCCCTCGACGCGCATCGAGACATTGGGCGGAGAGACCGGTGCGGCGCGCGGAGTTGGCGCATGGCCCGCATGATCATGTCCAGAGCAGCCACCGTGGCCGTGATCATGATCGTGGTGAGCGTGGTCGTGATCGCCACCGCAAGCACCGTGATCGCCGGCGCAGCCGTTGTGATCATGACCGGCATGGGCGTCGGAGCGCTGCACAGGCGCGGCGGGAATCGCAGAAGCCGGCAGTTCCGTCACGTCGAACCCGAGCGAGCG
Organism: Paracoccaceae bacterium; assembly: GCA_002709505.1. GTDB lineage: Bacteria > Pseudomonadota > Alphaproteobacteria > Rhizobiales > Stappiaceae > Stappia. The sequence continues at coordinate 14,364 of PARB01000001.1, forward strand.
AATCTTTTTGGCGATATCCTTCGAGGTCGTTTTGCTCGTCGCATCGCGGGATAGCAAGAGTGTCTCGGTAGCGAAGTTGACGGCTACCTCGGAGATACCTCCCAGACGGCCCAAGGCCGTCTCGATCTTGCCGACGCAGCTTGCGCAATCCATGCCGTCGACGCGAAAGCCGAGCCGCTCATCAGCGCCCGGCGTTGAAAGTCCAGTTGTCATTCCGATCTCCTTTCCGGCCGCCGCAGCGGGCGCGCGTGCTCAGACGCCATGCGCGGCTTCGGAAGGAGTAAATAACACACTTGAACAGCTATTCAAGTGTTCATTTGAAAATAGTGCTGTTTTCCCGGCAGATCAGTCGTCCGCATGGTCCTCCGAAATATGCGTCGCCATGTCCTGAAGAACATGGCTGACGTGATGATCGGCGATCTCGTAGAAGATCTGCTTGCCCTGGCGATCGCCCTTGACGAGACGCGCCCCGCGCAGCAGGCGCAGATGGTGGCTGACGAGGGTCACGGACAGGTCGAGCCGCTCGGCGATGTCGCCCACCGAGATCGGCGCCGGGACGCAACTCAACAGGATTTTCAACCGTGAGGGATCGCCAAGCAGCCGAAACGTTTCCGCCAGGATCGTGACCTCGTTCTGTGAGAGCGAAGGAAGCAGGAGATGGCCTTCAGCCTCCGCATGTGCGGAGATCGCACGTTCGTCCGGCTTTTTGATGTTTGTCTTCTTGAGAGCAGTCATCTGCTAGATTTACCTGAGTTTTGGGACGGAACCTGCCGGCATTTGACCGCCAAGAGCTGTCCGCGTTGTTTGGTCCCGCCCAATCTACCGGATGGGCGCGCAATTACAATGCGAAACACGGTCGCTGTCGATCGGCGGGACAGTTGGCGCTGCCCTTCTCTGCCCCTGCGTCACATCTCGAATTTTCCTTTTCCGCGCAAGAACAGTCTTGACCTTACAAGCGCTGGAAGCCGCACGCTGACGACAATCCTGCCAAATCCGCCCGCCGTTACGCGGCTAGGCAGCGGGGCAACCATGTCGAATTCAGAGAAAGGCAAGACCGATGACGGAGAGCAGCACCCCCCAGATTCTCATCTACACCACACCGACCTGTCCGGACTGCCACACGCTCAAACGCTGGCTCGACCAACAGGGCCTCGCCTACGAGGAACGCGACCTCACCGACCCGAAGATCGCCGAGGAGGCAAAGGCCCGGACCGGCGTCCGGGTCGCTCCGATCACCATCATCGGATCGGACGTCTTCTACGGGACCTTCCCGAGCCAGAAGCCGGGCCTCGTCAAGGCGCTCGGGCTCGCCGGGAGCCTGTGAGGAGACGCAGATGACGAGCAAGTTTGTTGACATCCGGCAGGCGCGGACCAGCCTTGAGGTCCATGAGGGCCAAACAATTCTCGACGCCGCGCTCGCCGCCGGCATCCCCTATCCTCACGGTTGCCGGTCCGGCCGCTGCGGCTCCTGCAAGTCCCGCCTGATCGAGGGTAAGGTGGAGCTGCTCCAGCATTCTCGCTTCGCCCTCAGCGAGGAAGAGAAGGCCGATTGCCTGATCCTGGCATGCCGTGCGGTGCCGAAGACCGATGCGGCAGTCGCCTGGCTGGGCAGCGATTACGATGATGCCGTTACGGCTCCTCGACGGCTGGATGCCATCGTGATCGGCCTCGATGACCTCACTCACGACATCAAGCTGGTTCGGATCGCGCCTGCCGACGGCTCTCCCCTGCTCTTCACGGCCGGTCAGTATGCCCAGGTCGGATTCGATGGTGTGCCTGCGCGCAGCTACTCCATGGCCAATCGTCACGGCGACGACAGCCTCGAATTCCACATTCGCAAGGTTCTGGGGGGCATCACGTCACAGCACGTCCATGACGCGCTGAAAGCCGGCGACAAGGTGACGCTCGAATTTCCGCTAGGCTCCTCCTACCTCCGTCAGCATCATTCCGGCCCGATCCTGTGCATCGCTGGCGGTTCCGGTCTGGCGCCGATCAAGTCGATCGTGGAAACGGCCCTTGCTCACGGCATGAAGCAGCCGATCCATGTCTACTTTGGCGCACGCGGCGCGCGCGACCTCTATCTCGTCGAGCATTTCGAGGCACTGGCGGACCGTCATAATAACCTCAGCTTTACGGCTGTCCTGTCGGATATGCAGGCAGCACTCCATCGGCACGGCTTCGTGACCGATGCGGTGGTCGAGGATCTCGCCGACTTCGACGGGTGGAAAGCCTATGTTGCAGGTCCGCCCCCGATGGTCGATGCGGCGATGGACGTGGTTTTCGCGCGGGGCCTGCGTCCCGAAGACATGCACGCCGATGTCTTCTTCACGCCGGAAGAGCAAGTGGCGGCAGCGACGGTAGAGTGATCTGCCGCGGTCCGAGTCCGCCAGTGACAAAAGCCAGCCGCGAACGACTTCGCTGCTGGCTTTTCATGTGCCGTTTCAAACTGGACAGCCCGGCCCGGTATGGGCGATCTCGCAGAATGCCCCCAAATTTGTGGATCTGCGAGGCGTTGCCGCGGGTGCGATTCTTATTGCCCGCGTGCGGTGAGCCATTCCCGCATCATGGCGATCTCGCCTTCTTGGGCCGAGATCACGTCCTCGGCCAGCTTACGAACCTCAGGATCGGTACCGTATTGCAGAACGACCCGCGCCATGTCGATCGCGCCCTGGTGGTGCGGGATCATTCCGCGCATGAAGTCGATGTCGGCATCGCCGGTGAACTCGACCATCATGTCCTTGTGCATGCGATCATTGGCTTCGATATAAGCCTGCGTGGATGGGTTGTCGGAGGCCGGCATCGAATGCCCCGGCATTTCGTGGCCTTGCATGGTGGTATCCGTGTTCAGTTGGCTTTGTGCGATGGCGAGGCCGGCGCTGATGGCGAGTGCGCCGCCAATGAAAATCGGGGTCAGCTTGTGCATGATCTTGCTCCTGTTCAATTCACGGTCGCCGGATACCCAGCCTCTTCGAGAACCTGCTGAAGGACAGCGGGGGTTGCGGTCGTCTCGACCTTGACTGTCCGCTGGGCTGGGTTGGTGTCGATCTTGGCGGTCGGATCGACCGACTGGATCGCCTTGGTGACGGACTTGGCGCAACCGCCGCAGGTCATGCCTTCGATCTTGAGTTCCATGAGCTTTCTCCTTTGGGTTCGGTTCTCATGGTCCTCAAGTTGGGGTTTCCAAAGATGGTAAGGTCAAGAGGAATCGAAAAGTAATTTTTACCCTTGACCTTCCCATCGTTGGAAGGAGCATATCAGTGTCCGAACTCGAATTCTGACTTAGAAAGGAGGCGGCAATGGATGCCCCTGTTCGAGCTGCTGACAAGATGAATGCAGCAATTTCCCTGCCTATAGAGGGCATGACCTGCGCATCCTGCGTCGGCCGTGTCGAGCGCGCCCTGAGGGCCGTCCCCGGCGTCGCCAACGCGGTCGTCAATCTGGCGACCGAGAAGGCAAGCATCACGACGAACGACACGGTTGATCGCATAGCGCTCGTCAAGGCTGTCGAGAAAGCTGGCTATGAAGTGCCGGCCAGCTTCAGTGCGCCGAAATCTGCTCTCCTTGAGGTGCCGATCGAAGGCATGACCTGCGCTTCTTGCGTGGGGCGGGTGGAAAAGGCCCTCAAGGCCATCCCCGGCGTTGCCAATGCCGTGGTCAACCTAGCTACCGAGAAAGCCAGCATCACGACGAACGGCCCGGTGGGCCGAGCGGTCGTCGTGAAGGCCGTGGAAGACGCAGGCTACGCGGTTTCGGCAAGTTTCACTGCGCCGGCGGCGGCTTCGCTTGAGGTCGCGATCGAGGGCATGACCTGCGCCTCCTGCGTCGGGCGTGTCGAAAAAGCCCTCAAGGCCGTGCCGGGTGTCACCAACGCCGTCGTCAACCTCGCAACCGAGAAGGCCACGATCCAGGGAACCGCCGCCGCGGCGGCCGTCATCGCGGCAATCGAGAACGCGGGCTACGACGCCAAGGTGATCGCAGCGGCAACCGGGTCGAGCCAGGCCGAGGTCGATGATCGCGCCGAGAAGAAGGAAGCCGAACGCCGGGAGCTTACCCGCGATTTTACCATCGCGGCGGTGCTGACCGCGCCGGTCTTCATCCTGGAGATGGGGTCGCACCTCATTCCGGGCGCGCACGACATGATCGCCGCGACCATCGGCATGCAGAACAGTTGGTATCTTCAGTTCGTGCTGACGACGCTGGTACTGTTCGTGCCCGGCATCCGCTTCTATGACAAGGGCCTTCCCGCGATCTGGCGGCTGGCTCCCGACATGAACTCGCTGGTCGCCGTCGGCTCACTCGCTGCCTACCTCTATTCGCTGGTGGCGACCTTCGCGCCGGGCTTCCTGCCTGCCGGGACGGTGAACGTCTATTATGAAGCCGCAGCGGTCATCGTCACGCTGATCCTGCTCGGCCGGCTGTTGGAGGCCCGCGCCAAGGGCCGCACTTCGGAAGCGATCAAGCGTCTGGTCGGCCTTCAGGCCAAAACGGCGCGCGTGCGCCGTGACGGCAATACGGTGGATCTGCCGATCGACTCGGTGCTGTCCGGCGACGTCGTGGAGGTCCGCCCCGGCGACCGTATCCCGGTCGACGGCGAGGTCATCGAAGGCGAAAGCTATGTTGACGAATCCATGATCACCGGCGAGCCGATCCCGGTGTCCAAGACGAGCGGCAGCGAGGTCGTTGCCGGAACCGTGAATCAGAAGGGCGCCTTCGCGATCCGCGCCACGGCGGTCGGCGGCAATACCGTGCTGTCGCAGATCATCCGCATGGTCGAGGAAGCGCAAGGCTCGAAGCTGCCGATCCAGGCTCTGGTCGACAAGGTGACGATGTATTTCGTGCCGGCAGTCTTCGCCGTCGCCGCGCTCACCTTCGCTGCATGGCTCTATTTCGGCCCCTCGCCCGCTTTGACCTTCGCGCTGGTCAATGCCGTCGCTGTGCTGATCATCGCCTGCCCCTGCGCCATGGGTCTGGCGACGCCGACCTCGATCATGGTCGGCACCGGCCGGGGCGCGGAACTGGGCGTGCTTTTCCGCAAGGGTGAAGCTCTACAACTGCTGAAGGATGCCAAGGTGGTAGCCGTCGACAAGACCGGCACGCTGACCGAAGGCAAGCCGGCCCTGACCGACCTCGAACTGGCCGCCGGCTTCGAGCGGACGACGGTGCTGGGCCTGGTCGCAGCCGTTGAAGCCAAGTCGGAACACCCGATCGCCCGCGCCATCGTGGACGCGGCCGAGGCGGAAGGCATCGCACTGCCCGCAGTGTCGGACTTCGAGTCGGTCACTGGCTTCGGCGTGAAGGCCGTGGTCGACGGCAAGCGTGTCGAGATCGGCGCGGACCGCTACATGGTCGAACTCGGCCATGATGTGGCGGGCTTCGCCAAGGTCGCCGAACGTCTGGGCAACGAGGGCAAGTCACCTCTCTATGCCGCGATCGACGGCAAGCTGGCGACGATCATTGCCGTTGCGGACCCGATCAAGGAGACGACGCCTGCCGCGATCAAGGCGCTGCACGACCTCGGCCTGAAGGTCGCAATGATCACCGGCGACAACAAGCGGACGGCCAAGGCCATCGCGGCCCGCCTGGGCATCGACGAGGTGGTGGCGGAAGTGCTGCCGGACGGCAAGGTCGAGGCGATCCGTCGCCTCAAGGCCGAGTATGGCAAGGTGGCCTTCGTCGGCGACGGCATCAACGACGCTCCGGCGCTGGCAGAGGCAGATGTGGGCCTCGCCATCGGCACGGGGACGGACATCGCCATCGAGGCGGCGGACGTGGTGCTGATGTCAGGCAGCCTGACCGGGGTGCCGAACGCCATCGCGCTGTCCAAGGCGACGATTGGCAATATCCGGCAGAACCTGTTCTGGGCCTTCGCCTATAACACGGCCCTGATCCCGGTCGCCGCCGGTCTGCTCTATCCGGGCTACGGCATCCTGCTGTCGCCGGTCTTCGCCGCCGGCGCCATGGCCCTGTCGAGCGTCTTCGTCCTCGGCAATGCGCTGCGGCTCAAGACTTTCAAGGTTGCGAACTGAAGAACCAGACAGCCGACCCTATATGAAGGGTCGGCTGTCGCACCATACGGGAGATTGATGATGAACATCGGACAGGCAGCAAAGGCATCAGGCGTTTCGGCCAAGATGATCCGCTACTACGAGCAGACCGGCCTCATCCCGGCCGCCGACCGGACGGACTCCGGCTACCGCGACTATTCGGATACCGACGTCCACATGCTGCGCTTCATCCGCCGCGCGCGCGACCTCGGTTTTTCGGTGGCCGAAATCGGCGACTTGCTGAACCTCTGGCGCGACGAGACGCGGCAGAGCGCGGAAGTGAAGCGCCTGGCCCAAGGCCATATCGACGCGCTGGAGAAGAAGATCGTGGTTCTGCAAGACATGGCCCACACGCTCACCATGCTGGTGAATGCCTGCCATGGGGACCATCGCCCGCATTGCCCGATCCTCCAGCGCCTTGAAACCGACCAGGACAACGAGGATCTTTCGATCCGGCCTCGTTCCGGCGCGGTTAGTCGCTCGCTGCAATAACCGCATCCTCCGCCCTTCGACCGCGAAGGCGCTGAGTGCGGTTTTAACTCTGCAATGTTCCAGCCGAAGGCAACGGCGGGGACATTGGGTTCAGTCTTGCGGCTTACGCGCCGCCTGCCAGAGCAAAGGCACGAGGATCAGGGCGACCGGAGGAAACAGCAACCAGTTGATCGTCGCCCAGCCCGAGCTGTGCAGGACGCTGCCTGCCAGAAACGAGACGGCGGCGGTCGCGCCGAACACCATGAAGTCGTTCGCGCCCTGTGCCTTGGCACGCTCGCCGGGGGTGTGGCAGTCGGTGACCATCGCCGTCGCTCCGATGAAGCTGAAGTTCCAGCCGATCCCCATGATAGCGAGAGACCCCCAGAAATTGATCAGCTCAAGCCCCGCCAGCGCGACCACGGCCGAGACAGCGATGAGCAGCATCCCTGCCGCCGTCACACGCTCCTTGCCGAAGCGCGTCATGAGACGTCCAGTAACGAAACTCGGCGCGAACATCGCCAGAAGATGCCACTGGATTCCCAGCGCGGCGCTGTCGACCGAATGGCCGGTGTTGACCATCGCGATCGGTGAGGCCGTCATGACGAAAGCCATGAGACCGTAGGAGACGACGCCGGCCGCGACCGCCAGCATGTAGCGGGGCATCAGGAGTATCTCCATTAGGGATCTGCCCGAGCTTTCCAACGCCGACTGCGAAGCCGATTTCAGCGTGCGCAGCATCAGGAGAATGGGAATGGAGAGTAGCGGAAGCGCCGCCTGGCTGAGGAAGCTGCCTACATAGGGCGTGCTGGGGAAGGAATCGCGTGTCCAGATGACGAGTTGCGGACCGATGACGGCGGCAATGAGCCCGCCGACCATCACCTCGGAGATTGCTCTTGCCTTCAAAGCGCCCTCGGCAGCGTCGGCAGCGGCGAAGCGATAGCTTTGGACGTAGGAGCCATAGAGACCGGCGGTAAAGCAGCCGACGCAGAACAGCAGGAACGATGTCGCGAAGATGCCAAGCGCGGCAATGAGACCCGCCGCGACGCCGAATAAAGCACCGAACAGGTAACCGCCCCGGCGTCCCCAGGCGCGCATGACGAATGCGGCCGGCAGCGTGCCGATTGCAAGCCCGAGACCGAAGAGACTGACCGGCAGCGTCACCCATGCGGGGTTGTCGGCAAGCTGCTGGCCGACCAGGCCGCCGAGCGACATGACGATCGGCGCGCTCGATCCTCCGAGCGCCTGCGCGGCGGTCAGCACGGTGATGTTGCGCCGGACAGTTGCAGTATCGTCCATCGGAACTCCCACAATTATTTGCTTCGATGCTGACAGGCCGGCAAAACTCTTGGGTTTTGCGGGAACGAAACCTTTCCTCAAACGTATATATACCCATACCGGGTAGGGGTAGATGGATGTGCAATAAAAACTCGAAGCAGATCATTGCGTCGCTCAACCGGATCGCCGGCCAGGTCCGCGGTGTCGGTCAAATGGTCGAGGACGAGCGATACTGCATCGACATTCTCAACCAGATCCACGCGGTCAAAGCCGCCTTGTCGAAGGTGGAGAACCAGGTGTTGCGATCGCATGCCGCCTGTTGCGTCGAGGAGGCGATCGCCTCGGGCGATGCCGACCTTCAGCGGGCTAAGTTCAACGAGTTGGTCGAGGTGTTCGCAAAGGCGAAACTATAGATCGAAGGGATCAGACAATGGCGACCCATGCTGCCAAACGCGCCGAGCTTCATCGAATGGTGATGGAAAACCATACCTGTCCTTACGGGCTTAAGGCGCTCGATCTGCTCAAGCGCGGAGGCTACGAGGTCGACGATCACCATCTGACGACCCGCGCCGAAACGGACGCCTTCAAGGCAAAGCATAATGTTCAATCGACGCCGCAGACGTTTATCGGCGGGAAGCGGATCGGCGGGTATGACGATCTCGTCCGGTTCTTCGGCGGCGAGGTCAAGGACAAGGATGCCGTCACCTACAAGCCGGTGATCGCGCTGTTCGCGATGGCCGCGCTGATGGCGCTGGCCGCGAGCTGGGCGGCGTTCGGAAACCTCGCAACGGTCCAGGCCGCCGAATGGTTCATCGCCATCGCGATGTGCCTTCTTGCCCTTCAGAAGCTGAAGGACGTGGAAGGCTTCGCTACCATGTTCCTGAACTACGACCTTCTGGCGCAGCGATGGGTCCGATATGCCTACATCTATCCCTTCGCGGAGGCACTCGCCGGTGTCCTGATGATGGCCGGCGCGCTGATGTGGGTGTCGATCCCCGTCGCGCTGTTCATCGGTGGCATCGGCGCCGTCTCGGTGTTCAAGGCGGTCTATATCGACAAGCGCGAGCTGAAATGCGCCTGCGTTGGCGGCGACAGCAATGTGCCGCTCGGCTTCGTGTCGCTCACCGAGAACCTCATGATGATCAGCATGGCGGTCTGGATGATCTTCAAGCCGATGGGCATTGGACACTGACAACCGCGAAAGGACGATCAAATGGCGAGCGGCCACACGGCTCATGGGGGGCATTCGGGGAATAGCCACGGCTCCCATGGCCGTCCCTATCTGATGTTCTGGATCAACATGATCCTTGGCCTCGTCGTCATGTATGTCGTGATGTTTTCGATGATCGACGGTTGGGGCGACTTCCGGAACAATCTGAACATGCTCTACATGGCGATAACCATGTGGGCACCGATGGGCATCTTCATGTTAGCGACGATGCCGGGCATGTTTCCGAACCCCAGCGTGAATATTGTCCTTTATGTCGTCTTCGCCCTCCTGACGGCCGGTTCCTTCTGGGCGACCCGAAGCCAGGCACTGATTGATGACGGCCAGTTCATCGACTCGATGATCCCGCATCATTCCGGGGCGATCCTGATGTGCCGTGAGGCGAAGCTCGCTGACCCAGAACTGAAGACGCTGTGCGAGGCAATCATCGGGGCGCAGCGCGAGGAGATTGACCAGATGGAGAGCATCCGAAGCCGGCTGTAGGCGTCGAGGGCACCGGCAGACAAATGCCTCATGTCTGGCCGACCTGTAACGAGCCGATCTTGGCAGCACGGCTATCGAGAGGTAGCAAACATTGCCGCAAGCAGGCGCTTCGGCTTCGTGGTGTTGCGGGAAAATTCAGGACTCATGAGTGGCGAGCAATGCCGTCGCTTTGCGGATCGTTCCGTCTTTCCTCACGCGCATGGGAAAGCATGTCGAGCAGGATGTCACCGACATGCCTGTCTGTGACCTCATAGAACATCTGCTTCGAATGGCGAACGCGCGTCACCAGCCGCGCTCCACGGAGAAGACGCAGGTGATGGCTAACGAGTGACTGGGATAGCTCCAGCGCCTCGGAAATATCGGTCACTGACTTCGGACTGTCTTCGCAATGCAGGAGAATCTTCCGCCTGCTGGGTGATCCCTGCAGGCGGAAGGCCTCGGCCAGAAAGTTCAGATCCTGCGATGAGATAGGTTCTGCCGTATTCACGTCGTTACCTTTCCGATCTTTCGAATGAACCCTTCCCTCAAGTGGAGCCGGTCAGTGCGAATGACCCGCATGGGAGAGCGCTGCGGTGTTCGGCTCCTCC